>JAFZKA010000095.1 GCA_017551925.1 Bacteroidaceae bacterium
CCGTTTATCTGCATCCAGTTGCCGATGGCCTTGACCACCTTGTATTCAGTGGGATCCAGTGAACCGTCACCCTTAAGAGGAACGCTCAGGAGCAGATTGCCGTTCTTTGAAACCACATCGACCAGCATCGTGATTACCTGGGAAGAGTTCTTGTAACCGTCATTGTAATAAACGTGCTTGTCATAATGCCACTGGCCTATGCAGGTGCAGGTCTGCCAGGGTTTATCCTGGATACGGTCCGGCGCCCCGCGTTCCACATCCCACAGTATAGTCTCTTTCTGCCAGTCATTGAGCACCTTTCCCGTGATGATTCCCTGATTCTTGCCTTTATTCAGAGACATGCTGCGGTTATACATGTGGGCGGTTATCTTGAGTCCGGCATCGGACACGGGCCATAAGGGCAGATAGGTATCATCAAAATAGACTATCTGCGGATCATAGTCATTAATAAGTTGGATGGTACGGTTGTAGAATTTGTCACAATAGGCCTGATCAGGTGTTACCACACGGTCAAGTTCCCAGTCCCAGGACCTGTTGTTTGCGCTTAGCGGGTGATTCTGGGCATAGAGGTCCTGCGGGTCATAGCCTTCCCACCACTGTCCTTTTCCGTCGGCCTTGGTGAGCCATCCGTCATAGGGAACTCCTGCCAGAGGTCCGGTCTTGTCACTTCCTCGCGATGTCTCATACCAGCACCATGCATGTGATGCATGGACACTCACTCCGAATGTCAGGCCATACTTGTCACAGGCAGCCTTCCATCCGCCTATTATATCCTTTTCAGGTCCCATGGCAACCGAGTTCCAAGGCTGATACCTGCTGGCATACATGTCAAAGTTGTCATGATGGTTGGCCAGAGCCATGAAATATTTGGCACCGGCCTGCTGATACAGGTGTATAAGACTGTCCGGATTCCACTTGTCGGCCTTCCAGTCCGGAATCCAGTCTTTGAATCCATACTCTGACGGATGACCTTTAGTGTCAATCTGATACTGATACTGGCGGTCGCCCTGGGTGTACATGTTGCGTGCGTACCAGTCACCGTCCTCAGGCTGGCACTGCGGTCCCCAGTGCGCCCATATACCGAACTTGGCATCACGGAACCACTCCGGGCACTTAAATTCCGACAGGCTTTCAATGGTAGGTTCAAACTGTCCGGCCATGACAGGCTCCTTATCCGTATTCACAATCACCTTGAACTCAGGCTCTGTCTGGGCTACAGATATAACAGGAATAGCCGCTGATACAAAAACGCCAAACATGAAATTGAAATAATGATTCTTTTTCATAAAGGATTTGTCGATATTGTCCTGTAAAATAAATACATATAGAATGAATATCAAAATGAACAGGAGAAAATCGGCAGAAATCCGTATTAACGCTTGGATTATTCCAATATACATTATTACTTTACACGAAAACATCAATATAGTGGACGGCTATAAACAGAAATTCCACGCGTGTAATATCAAGAGATATGTTCAGGTGCTGGATCTTACCGATGATCCTGACATGATCAGGGAGTATAAGAAGTGGCACTCGCAGGAGTTCCATTGGAAGGAGATACGTGACGGTATTAAGGCGGTGGGCATTCTTGAAATGGAAGATGATGGAACGGATGTTCTATCTTTATGACTGAATGTGAAAAAGGGGACTGTCCCCAATTTCACATTTCCATCAAAAAACTAACATGATTATGAAGAAAAAACAGATTTGCCTGCTTTTGATTCTTTGTGCAGCAGCACCCATTGTAATCTCAGTATGCTGCAGCGGCGGTCCTAGAGCCGCTAAAGGCCCGTGTGATATTTATGCCCGCGGAGGTACGCCTTGCGTTACAGCCCACTCAACGGTACGCCGTCTCTACTCAGCCTATGACGGCCCGCTGTATCAGGTGCGCCGTGAATCGGACGTTAAGACTATGGATATAGGATTCGGCCCTGAAGGTTACGCGCAGGTCGATGTTCAGGATGAGTTCTGCAAGGGCACGTTGTGTTATATAACAATGATATATGACCAATCAGGTAAGGGCAATGACCTGGTTCAGGCTGCTCCCGGAACGTTCCGCGGCCCGGACAAGGGCGGATTCAACACGCTGCCTATAGCCGATATGGCTCCCGTGCTGGTAAACGGACACAAGGCTTACGGCGTCTATGTCATACCGGGAATGGGATTCCGCTGCAATAACGCACGTGGTCTGGCCATTGATGATGAGCCCGAGGGAATCTATTACGTGGTGGATGGCCGCCACTATGACAGCGGATGCTGCTTTGACTACGGCAACTCATCGACCAACGGCAAGGCTGTAGGCACAGGTACTATGGAGACCACCTACTACGGCACATCAACCAACTGGGGCAGCGGTGACGGTAATGGCCCCTGGATCATGGCCGATATGGAGGGTGGCCTGTTCTCAGGCTACAACGCCAAGAAGAACCCTGTTCCAACCATTGACAGCTGGGAGTTTGTATCAGTATTCGTAAACGGAGGAGGCGGAAATCAGTGGGACCTGCGCGGCGGTGATGCCACAAAAGACTCACTCACCACTTATTACAGCGGCGTGCGTCCCGGCTCAAATGAGAACGACTCATATTACCCCATGCACAAGAAAGGTGGCATGCTACTGGGTAACGGCGGTGACAACGGCAACGGCTCATCTGGTACATTCTATGAGGGTGTGATGACTGTGGGATATCCCACCGATGCTACCGTAAACAAAGTGCAGAAGAACATAGCATCAGTCCACTATGAGACCTACCCCATATCCATGACCCGCATCAAGACCTTTACGCCCGGATCAAGCCAAACGGTAAGGGTGGCTGCACCCAAAGTTGTTGACGCTTTTGCCACAGGCGGATGGACGGTGGAAAGTGCAACACAAGGAGGAACTGAAATGTCTTTCACTCTAACAGCTCCTTCCAAGCCATCATCGGGTTATGTTGAGTTCACCCTAATGCTTGCAGACAAGAGTTACATACTGAGAGAGAGGCTGCGCAGCGTTCCTGCCGTCAAGGTCAATGAACTGCTGCTTTCCAATAACGGGCAGTTCATTGAACTGTACAATGCCTCCGATGCTGACGTTGACATATCGGGCTATAAAGTTGAGATACGCCGCAGCGGTGAGGCTCCCGTTACAGCAGCCGTAATGCCTACCGGAACTGTTATAGGCGCTCACGGATTCCTAGTGCTCACACTGGCCCAAAATGCAGTCACAGCTCCTGCCGCCAAAGGCAGCAGCAGTCTTTATCTCAGTGTCGATGCCGATAAGGGAACGGCCTTAGCTATAGGCAATACTAATTACCGCATAACCGGTAAGGGCGTTCCGGCTGGACCTGCCACAAGCATATTCGCTCCCGTATCAACCGGGCCAAGACTTACTGTCAAAGCCGGAAGCACCAATATTCCAGCAACATCAGTACAGGGATTCAGCGTAGGCCAGACTATGGGTATAGACCTGGGCGGCAACTATGAGATAGTAACTGTAACTGAAGTGGGTACTGCTGCCACGCAGAGCAATCTGGCCGCTGCAGCCGCTATTGGTGATACTCAGTTGGAAATAGATGCTACGGCAAGCCTCCAGCCCGGCTCATTGCTTATTGTTGATACCGGTGACCGCATGGAGACCGTGACCGTAAAAGAGATACTAAGAACTGCGTCCGCTCCGGCAGCACGCCGTTTCGGCCCGGGTGCCCAGCCTCATCAGCCGGGACTGATATCTATTGAGAAACCTCTTGCAAAGGCTCATGCCACAGGTGTTGATGTATCATGCACAGGCAGCGGAATCACATTCACTCCCGCTACAAGGTTTGATCATCTTAGCGGCGATGCCCTGCAGCCTCTGGGTACGCCTTACTCCATTGACAAGCCGCTGACCAGTGATGTGTTTGCCTGGCAGGCCGCCGCTGCATTATCGCCCAAATCAAACATTGAAATCAGTTACGGTTATGCAGCATCGGTATCGGCAGGATCTGTAGCACTGATAGAGCCAGTTAGCGGAGCTGTTGTTGACGCCGTAGTCTATGGCTCACAGCAGAGCAACTCTAGTGCCGACGGCACTGTGGCCAGCCCTGATATCGCCACATTGGAAGGCGAACAGGGAGCCGGAGGATGCATTGCAGTAGCACCGCGTCAGGGAGGATTCCGCTTTGGAGCCGCAGCCCCGGCTGCCCCTTCCAGCCTTATGCGCTACCCTGACGGCAAGGACGATGACCAACTCTGCAAAGACTGGTCAATCACCACAGCCCCCACACCGGGCTCGCCCAACAAATGACACAGAGATGCGGTCCATTTGTGCCATTTTTTTACTACTATTGCTTTTTAACCTATAAATCAAGATATGAGAACAAGATTCTTTATTGCCATTATTGCAACAGCACTGTTGTTGAGTACAAATTCTTTTGCACTGGATTTTCAGGGCGTCACTGTTCCTGAAATCAAGGAGAACAATTTTGTGCTCATTGAAAATGGTGTACCTGTATCCATAACCTATGATGAGGCTGATTATGAGGGCGTAAAGATAGCCGTAAGGAACCTGCGCAAGGATTTTGGGCGCGTGTGCG
>JAFZKA010000096.1 GCA_017551925.1 Bacteroidaceae bacterium
CATAAGATAGGACTTGATGAATCCGTCTATATGGCCGTCCATGACACCGTTTACATCGGATGTCTGGAAACCGGTACGATGGTCTTTCACGCGGCGGTCATCAAAAACGTATGAACGTATCTGTGAACCCCATTCTATCTTTTTCTTGCCGGCCTCAATCTTTTCCTGCTCTGCCATGCGGTGCTGCAGTTCCTTGTCATACAGTATGGAACGCAGGTGCTGCAGGGCACGCTCCTTGTTCTTGGGCTGGTCACGGGTCTCGGTGTTTTCAATAAGGATCTCCTCCTCAGCACCGGTATATGGATCCTTGAACTGGTAGCGCAGACGTACGCCTGATTCCACCTTGTTCACGTTCTGACCGCCGGCACCGCCGCTGCGGAACGTATCCCAACTCATAAGGGCCGGATTGATGTCAACCTCAATCGAATCATCAATAAGCGGTGTCACAAAAACACTGGCAAATGATGTCATACGTTTGCCCTGAGCGTTATATGGTGAGACACGCACCAGACGGTGCACACCGTTTTCTCCTTTAAGATAGCCGTATGCAAATGGGCCTTCAATCTCAAGTGTCACCTGCTTGATACCGGCTTCATCACCCTCCTGCAGGTTGGCAACCGTAACCTTGTATTTGTTGTCCTCACCCCAACGCATGTACATACGCATCAGCATCTGTGCCCAGTCCTGACTCTCGGTACCGCCTGCACCGGAATTGATTTTCAATACACAGTCCATCTCATCGGCCTCCTCGCGCAACATGTTCTTGAGTTCCAATGACTCTACAGCATCAATGGCCTTGGCGTAGTTCTCATCAACCTCCTTTTCAGTCACGAGTTCCTCCTTGTAAAAGTCCATTGCAAGTTGCAGTTCATCGGCCAAAGCCTTTACCTGCTTGTAACCGTCAATCCACCCTTGCAGATCCTTGACTTTTTTCATCTGTATCTCAGCCTTCTTGGGATCATCCCAGAATCCGGGGGCCTGGGTGCGCAACTGTTCCTCCTCAACCTGGATCAGTTTGGCATCAATATTGAGATAGCGTTTAAGAGCCTCGGTGCGGTCAAGCACATCTTTAAGTTGTTCAGCTGTAATCATTCCGATTCGTTTTGGAGTGACAAAGATAGTGCAAGCCGAGAGAAGAATAAAATAAGCTTGTTTATTTTTTATTCCGAGGCGCAGCCTATCTTGAACTGGAAGTCAAAATTACTCAAAAAATACGATATTTCAACGCTTGAGCCAATCAGAAGGATTGAGACGTGTGCTCTCCTTATGAAGTTGGAAATGAAGTATCGGGAGCCCATTGTCTGATGTCTGTATGTTACCCACAATGTCCTGGGTCTTTACCTTATCATCTTTCTTTAGGCGGGTATCACTAAGATTGCAATAGACCGATATGTAAGAACCGTGGCGAATAAGAACGCCTATCTGACCCTTTCCCTGCTGGAATATCTGAGAAACCACTCCATCAAAGACCGCTCTCGCCTGCGCTCCCTCCTGCCCCTGGATTTCAAGGCCAAGATTATTCTGTTTTACATCTTTCATGCCTGCAACCGTATGGACACCATATTCAGCGACCACAAGATACGGTCCGGTAATGGGCATCGGCAGTTTTCCCTTATTACTCTCAAAATTACCTGAAAGTTTTACATCCTGCTGAACCGTCTGCGGTGTGCTGTTGCTCTTTTTGCTCTGCTCCTCCTTTATGGCAAGACTAATCTGACGGTCTATCTCTTTTGAGAGTTCATCTCTCTTTTTCTGTTGAGCAGCAATCTCTTTCTTAAGAGAATTCCGTTTGCTCTTGAGTTGGTTTACTATTTCATTCTGTTTCTTTTGCTCCTCACGTAAGGCAGCCTCATTCTCCTGCTGGATTTTCTGGAGCGCAACCTTTTCCTGCTTTAGCATTTCAACCTGCGCATGACGGTCTGCAAGAGTATCGCGTTTCTGACTGATTTCCTCAGCCATCTCAAAAAGAGACTTTGAATACTCGCCGACATACCTTGCCCTGCGGCGCATCACCCTGAAATTCTCTGAAGCCAGAATGAAAGTCAACGGATTGAAATTTGAATTCTGACGCTGATAGAACACACACGCCTCGGCATAACGGTCCTGGCACTGACTGTGTTCCTTTTGAAGTTCATCTATCTCATTCTGGAGTCTGGTTGATTCACGGTCCAGCGTACGTACCTCAGATCTGGTCTTATTAAGCAAATCAGTACGCTCTTTCAGTTTGGCGCTTATTATATTGAGATTGGAGATCTGACTTGAGATACTGTTCTCTGTATTTGTCAGAATTTTCTCCTGACGAGCAATCTGCTCCTCCATCTCGGCACGTTCCCTGCGCATCTTGTCAATGACAGCATTAGTCTGTCCTGTCATAAGATGCGGAACAAGAATAAACGACAAGATGAAAACCAACTTTCTCATAATCCCAGACTCTCTATCAGTTCCTCAAATGTAACCTTTTTCATCCGGCTGCTGATCTGTGTCATATCAGGCCAATTCTTTTTTTCAACCGATATCTGTGACAACTTAAGGTTCAGAACAAGGTCAGTGTCAGGGAATCTAAGGTTGATTGACATTCCGCCGGGAAACTCATAGCCGGCAGAAACATCACGAAAATCAGAATAATCTATACCAACCTCATAACTTTTTCCTGATTTCACTGATGAAAGCAGTTTGCTTTTACCGTCAGTCCTGAACAGATAACCATACTCCATCTCTGTAACCGGCACATTGCCGTTAATATCAGGCGAACCCTCCTTTAATCTGACCGATGCTCCAACGATATCATCAGAACCCGGTGAGAACAACCTGTTCCAGAACAAGGCCTCAACCATGTAAAAGTCAAGTCCTATTTCATTCCGATAAGGGATATCAGCATAATGACATACTGAATAAAGGTTATGCACGCGGTCCGTCATTACCACGCGGTCCGGAAGAAATTCTATCCTGCCCACCTCCATCAGACCAAGAACATTTGCATTTATCTGTATGCTGTGGTCGCGGCGCATTCTTATCTGCCCGCTTATTCTTGTTCCCTGAACAGTTGTTGAATAACTTGCCGTAAGTTCCGTTACCGGTGGCGGTGCAAGCAGGACCGGAATCAGACGTCCGGATTCATTGCCGGCACGCCCCTTTTTCTTAACTGAAGACACGGAACCGCATCCGCTTAAAACAAGCATGAGCAGAATCAGGGGAAATATGGTCTTACGTATATTCATTCAATATATTTTCCTTCACGAATCTTCTGGTCCAATGTTTTGGATTCACTGTTCATCTGAACAGCCTTATGCCAGTTTTCAAGCGCTTTTTCCTTTTCACCGCACATATACAGCACGTCACCGTAATGCTCATATATCTCAGGGTTGTCTGTATCCAGATAACGCAAGGCCTTTTCCATATACTCCAAAGCCTCCTTGTAACGTTTCATCTTGAAAAGAATCCAGGCATATGTATCCAGATAAGTTGAACTGAACGGCTCCGCCTGAATAGTCTTTGCACTCATTGACAAGGCACGTTTAAGGTCTCTCTCCTCAAGGGACAGGTAATAAGCGTAATTGTTAAGCACGCTTATATTGTCAGGATCATGTATCAGAGTGGAATCATAATCACTGTACATCTGCTTTGTCTGCCCCAGAGAATGATGGAAATCACCTCTCAGACTGTACAGTTTGGCTTTATCTTTGCTGTCGCGGACTCTCTTCAGACCCAATGTAAGAGTATTGAAAGAGTTGTCATTCTCACCAAGCCAGAAATAGGCGATTGCCTTTTGAGAATATGCCTCAAGCATCTGCGGCTCATATTTTGACACTACATCACAAAAATTCATGGCAACATCCAACAGCGAACGGCACTTGATCTTATCCAACTGACTCTCAGCGTGATCAATCATTTCACGCGTCGTGTTCATCAGCAACTCAATTACTTCAGCCGGATTGTCAGCCTCAAAATAGGCGGAATCCAGTTCTCCCATCTGCAGATAGCATGCAAAACGCTGGAATTTGAGTTCATCGGCCACATCTTCAAGTTTTCCGTAACGGGTAAGCACTCTCAACTCTTTCTCATACTCACCGGCATCATCATACAGTTGTGCCAGGGTAATCAGAAGGTCGGTGCGGCCGGGAAAACGGCGGGCCATATCCTCATACTGGGCAGTTGCATCGGCTCTGCGGTTCTGCCGCATGTAGTTCATGGCCAACAGACGGCGGTACCAATAGTTGTCAGGTTCCTGACGAACCGCCAGTGTAAGCAATTCCTCTGCCTTACCGGTATATTTCTCAATCAGGTTGCGGTCTCTCAATGACATGTAGAACTGCGCCAATGAATAACAGGCTGCTGCCGATGCCGTATCATAATCCAGAGAATGAGAAATCAGGTCCATGGCGGCATCATACTCGTTGTTGTTGTATTTGCGTATCCCTTCGAGAAAGAAATAATCGCCGGCAAAGTCATCAAATACTGAACTGTCAACGGTTTCTTTCTGAACCTTACGGGTAGAACCGCAAGATACTGCCATTACCAGAACCAGGAACTGGAATAATATGAAAAACAGCCTTTTCATCAGGAAATAATCAGTTCATACACCGCTATGACCGAAACCGCCGGCTCCACGCTCGGTCTCATCAAGAGTCTCAACCTGAATCCACTCTGCCTGCTCATGACGTGCTATCACCATCTGAGCTATGCGCTCGCCGTCATTGACGGTGAAATCATCCTGTGAAAGGTTGATCAGGATTACGCCTATCTCTCCACGGTAATCAGCATCAATGGTACCCGGCGTATTAAGAACGGTTATACCTTTCTTTATTGCAAGGCCGCTGCGCGGACGCACCTGTGCCTCAAATCCTGCGGGCAATGAAATGAACAGGCCGGTCGGGATAAGACGGCGCTCCAGGGGTTTCATTACTATGGGTTCATCCAGATTGGCTCTCAAATCCACTCCGGCAGACTGCACGGTTGCATATTCGGGGAGTTGATGATGTGAGCGGTTTATGATTTTTACCTTCATATTGCAAAGGGTTTTAGTTTCACACAGCGAAAATAACAAATATACCGCCAACTAAGTCAGAATTCATCTGAAAAACCATTAATTTTGAAACAAAAGAAACTAACAGATGGATTGGAAAAGACTGATATCAGCCAAGCGGCTGGGTATGGAAGGCATAGAGTCAGTACACAAGGATGACCGTTCGGCGTTTCTGCGTGATTATGACAGACTTATTTTCTCAGCCCCGTTCCGCCGTTTACAGAACAAGACCCAGGTATTCCCCCTACCCGGCAGCGTATTTGTACATAACCGCCTGACACACAGTCTTGAGGTTTCCTGTGTAGGACGCTCACTGGGTAACAATGTATCAAGGGCCCTGATCAAAAAACGCCCGGAACTGGCAGACACGAATGTTCAGGAGATAGGAAACATCGTATCGGCCGCCTGTCTTGCACATGACATGGGCAATCCCCCGTTCGGCCATTCAGGTGAAAAGGCCATTTCAGCCTATTTCACTGAGGGCAAAGGGCAATGCCTCAAGGAACAGTTTACTGATAACCCTGCACAATGGACAGACATCATCAATTTTGAAGGCAATGCCAACGCATTCCGTCTGCTTGCACACCAGTTCATAGGCCGACGCAAGGGAGGATTCGCCATGACCTACTCCACGCTTGCATCAATAGTAAAATACCCCTATTCTTCATACCTTGCAAACGGCAAGCACAAGTTCGGTTTCTTTGACAGCGAGTCACCTGTTTTTGCCAAAATTGCCGATGAATTGGGCATAATCCGATTATCAGAACCAGGTCAGCCTCTAAAATATGTACGCTATCCGCTGGTATGGCTGGTTGAGGCTGCCGATGACATCTGCTACCTTCTGATGGACCTCGAGGATGCCCACAAACTGAAACTGTTCTCCACTGCAGATACTGTTCAACTGATGATGGATTTCCTGAAACCTGACGAGCAGAAACATGCCGAACAGATAATAGGAATGGTCTCTGATGTAAACGAAAAGATTTCATATCTGCGCTCAAAACTGGTGGGTGTTCTGATTGAGGAGTGTACTCAAGTATTCCTTGAGAATGAGAAATCCATTCTGGACGGAACATTCAACGGTTCTCTGATAAAACACATAAGTCCTACACCAAGAGAAGCGTACAGCCGCCTGGCTGAACTCTCCGTCAATAAGATATACCGTTCACGTGACGTATTAGAGGTGGAACTGGCCGGTTTCCGCATCATAAGCACTCTTCTTGACCTTATGGTCGAGGCCGTACAAAACCCGGAGCGTGAATACTCAAAACTTCTCATCAACCGCGTATCGAGCCAGTATGACATCAACGCAACAGATATCTACAACCGCCTTCTGGCTGTTCTGGATTACATCAGCGGCATGACCGATGTCTATGCCTTAGACATATACCGCAAAATCAACGGCAACAGCCTTCCCGCAGTGTAAACAGGATATGTCCTAAAAATGTCTCGTAGATGTTTCGTTATTTTTAGCTGGGTGACATATATTTATAATTTTTTTGAAAAACCTTTCTCTGAATTTCACTTTCTGAAATCATGACATGAAGAATGACGTTAAAGCAAAAATGAGTTATTTTTGTTTTTGAAAATATGGCAGTAATGAAGATAGCCGATAGAATGACTATTAACGGCATAACCGCCAATGATGTTAGAGAAGGACACAGGGGACCGGTTGAAATGAAAAGGCTTGCAAGTTGGGGCTTGCTGCTCCTTGTGGCGTTATGTGCCCTGACCGGATGTGAACGTGGCAAACTGCTTAAAGTGGAGCGGATTATGGAAAAGGACATTGATGCCGCCGACACGTTAATATACTCCATTGATGAACCCAGCGGTAAACGCAACCGCGCTCTATATGCCATGCTTAAGACGCAGATAGACTACAAGAATTACCGTGACTTTCCGAATGACAGCCTTATACGCACAGCTACCGATTATTATGGGACAAAATACAAAGACTATCATGCAGCCATGGCATGGTATAGTCTGGGATGTGTTGCAGGACTGGCCGGGAAGGACAGCACGGCAGCCGATGCCTATCTGACCGCCTTAGCATTGTTTCCTGACACTATGGTAAGGTATTATGCTCTGGCGGAGCAGAACCTGAGTTACATCTATCTGAATCACAATATGGACGCAGAGGCCACCCAATTAATCAAAGCCTGTCGTGCCAATGCTGTCCGATTAAAAGACTCTGCCGCTATAGCCTTTTGTGATTATAACATAGCAAATGCCTTTCTATATAATGATGATTATCATAACGCCAAAACCATATTCTTAGAGTTAAAAGACAATAAATGGTTATCATTAGACACCAAGGATGATCCTTTTTTGCAATTATCAAAGATTGCTCAATTGGCAGATCAAGACTATTACCTATCGCTTAATTATGTTGATTCATTCATTATAAGGAACCATCATGAGCTACCTTATGGACAGGCTTATTCTGTCAAGGCTGATGCCTATTATGGTTTAAATCTGCTGGATTCTGCGCAGTTATACTATAACCTATCATTAACAGAAGCCACAGATGCATATATGGTTTGCGATGCTTACCGTCGCCTGTCAGAGATTCAGTCCATAAAAAACAATAGAGACTCTGCAACATATTATACTAAACTGGCCAGTGCCTGGATGGATACAATTGCAGCGGCAACTAATTCAAGTGTGATATTTAGAATCATCAATAGATTTGCAACTTCCTCATTTCAACCCAAGACCAAAAGACATACCATATATTTAATAGTAGTTATCGTAACATGCATAGCCATCATTGGCTTATTGTCGCTACGTTTTTATCTAAATAACAGTATGAAGCATCAAAGTATTACGGACTTTGCTAGGGATATAGAAGATTTTAAAAACAGTGGATTGAATATAACAATGGTTGATACAATCTATAAACAGAAAGAACTTTCCGGTAAAGAACGTGCAGAAATAGAAGAAAAATTCCAATCATCGTTATCAGAATTACGAAAATTCATAATTGTCTCATCTGCGCAATTATCTGAAATGGAACTTGATTTTTGTATCTTTACACTTGTGGGCTTCAAACAGAAAGACTTTCATCTATTCTTCGGCATATCACATTCTGGAAGCCGTAAGTTCAAGGCAAGAATAAAAGAAAAAATGCCTGAGTCCATTTACAATGAAATCTTTGGTTTGCAACAAGCAAAAGCCGATTGATCATTAAAGGCTTTACATATTATACCAAAAAGCACTATTATATGATTCTGACGGCCCGTGGAACTTTTTTGGACACGGCCAAATCACTTTGGACATTTTTTGGACACGGTTTTTTTGACATTCAGGAAACACTGAACATATATTTGTCATGTCAAAAAAACAAAATGATATGAATAAAAAGAATTATTTGTTATTGCTCATAGCAGCAATCGTAACACTCCCGGTTTTTGGATCGAAACATGAAATCCAAGTAAGAAAAAATGGCACGCACACAGGATCACGTTCTGAAGTTGTTGTAAGTGCTTCAATAGAAGACCAAGTGCTGACCGTATCGTTCAGTGATGCTACGGCATCAAGTATCGTGGTATATGAAGAATCTGACCCCGATACCGTGCTGTTCAGTCAGACCTACGCGCCCGCGTATAGCGTGCAGGCAAACCTTACTACATTACCTACCGGTGACTATGTGGTAGAGATTTACGCCTTTGATGAATGGTGGATAGGAGAATTTGAGATGGAATAGGTTTATGTTAACGAGATGCTTACACTATATGAATAAGAAAAAATATTTATTTATCAGTTTTGCTCTTTGTTTTTGTTATGTACAATCTATGGCTCAATTGTATGTAAATAACTCTGGGCAGACCATATTAGGCAATCCAAACTTTAGTCAGGGCTTTTTCACTGTAAGCACCAATACTGGACAAAGCCAATCTCAATTGACTTTTTTCAAAGCAGAAGAAAGCGCATGCGCTTTGGAAGTATGCAATTTTACCCCAGACAGTTTTGTTGATACATCAGAAGACGTGGTAGGAGCCCGTATATTTGCAAATGCACTACAAAATCGCAGAAATATTGGAGTTCAATCTACTGTTAATATGTCCAGTTCATGGACATATGCAAAAACTTATGGATTGTTAGCAAGTGCAGGTGGCGCATCTTATGGTTATAATTTTGGTATATGCACTTCATTGAATGGTACCGGAAGTGGAGCAGGAATATATGCTTCATCGGGATTATATCCAGATGGCATTCAGATTTACGGTCAATATGCCGGTTATTTTAATGGCAATGTCGATGTGGTAGGAACTCTCACAGCAACCACTGTAACACAAACTTCAGATTACAGGTTGAAAGAAAACATCCGTCAGTTGGAAGACGGTAATCTAAGCAAGTTAATGGACATGAACGTAGTCAAGTACCGGTTTAAGAACTATGAAGTCAATGTAGGTGATACGGTAAGCGTGCCTCACTATGCATTTGACAAAGATAACCATTTGCTCAAGTCAGACCATTACGGACTGATAGCACAGGAGTTAAAGGAAATCTATCCTGAACTTGTGGTTGAAGGTGCTGATGGATACTTGTCTATCAATTATATGGAAATTATTCCGCTGCTTATCAAGAGCGTACAGGAGTTGAAGTCAGAATTGGATGCAATAAATGATAATCCAAGTCATGCTCCAATCAGAACCAGCGGAACAACACAAGTGCAAAATCAAATGGCAATTCAGGCTGCGCTCTATCAAAACAATCCCAATCCGTTTACAGATAACACTACGGTAAGGTGTGTGATTCCAACTGGAATATCAAAAGCCGTATTGTATCTTTATAACATGAACGGTCGACAGATAGACAGTATGCCGATTGCTGAACGCGGAGATGTTTCTCTTACTATAGAGGGAAGCAGTCTTGAAGCAGGCATATATCTCTATTCATTGATAACAGACGGAACTGTAGTGGATACAAAACGTTTGATCCTTACAAAATGAGAATAATAGAACGTGTTTGTTTTTGTAAAGAAATTATGAGGAACATTCTTTTATACTCAATTGCTGTTTCATCTTTGCTATGTCAAGGCGTGAAGGCTGAGAACTATGCTATTCTGGTTTCTGCTGGAAAAACATATTCAGATAATAATTTTCAGAATACAGCATATTGGACTGATTTATTTCTTGTTTATGAATATCTTCTAGAAACCGAACATTATGATTCAACTAATGTGTATGTTTTCTATGGCGATGGCGTAGATTATAATTCAAATTTATATAGGTATGACAAGACACCACATGGTTGGGGAAGCATTACTGACTATGACAACTCATACAACACTATGTATAATGTATTGTCTTCTTTAAACAATGTGATTACAGAAAATGATAATCTATTATTCTATTGGGTTTCTGGACATGGAGGGAAAAACACATCAACTAATGATGACAGTTACTTTGCATATGTGGAAAATACTCAAACATATATCAGCAAACAGAATCTAGTCAATTTGGTTAATTGTATCGAGAATTATAATAAACGCAAAATAATTTGGATGACATGTTACTCAGGCTGTATGGGTGCTGGGTCTGTTAATCTAAAAAATGACAAAACGGTGATCCTGACAAGTTGTTCTAAAGATGCAGAATGCTATTCTTTTTATGACGGATATGGAGAACATCATTCTGAGTTTAATTTTGCGTTATTTAGTCTATCCACCGGGCATCATCCACTTGGTTCTGATTGTATTGTGACGGCTTCATGTCCAGAGTTTGTACCAGATTGCGATACTATTCTATCAATGCATGAACTATATACTGCGATTAGTTACTTCAGATACGGAAATGACATTACCATTTATAACTTGATTCAACCCTGTGTTTTTGATCAAGGCTCAATTTCTGATAGAATTTTTATTGGTGAACAGCATAGTTTACATGATATTTTATTTGATGATGACAGTAATTATTGGTTAGATGATTTTGCTTTATCTGAGGTTGAAATAGACGGAGCGAATGTCTTTATAGAAATAGACCAAGAATGTATTCTTGAAAAGAATATATTAGTAAATTGCGGCTCTCAACTAAAAATTAAATAACTGCATACGAAATATAAACATTTAAATTAAAAATATGGAAAAGAAAATTGCACTCTTGTATGTATTTATTCTGTCTGCATTTGTTGCACATTCACAAACGGTGTTTAACGCCGTGAAGGTGTTTGAACTGGATACAGATAGTGTGTACAATTTTTACATTGATACTATTGGAACAGGTTCAGGAAATGCCGAGTTCTGTTTTCAGACTGTAACCGGAAAACTTGTTAAGACAGATTCTCAAGGATCCATATTGAGTATAACGGACAATCCATATACCTATTTTACGGTTTTTAATGGTGATACATTAATCTTAAATGACTTGAAGGTTGAGAATACAAAGGGAGATTCTATTAGCTGCGTGCTAAAAGAAGGTGAAACAAGAACTACATTTGAAAGCCATTATATTGTAGCCTCGTCATTAGGTATTTATGTATATTGGGGGCATACAACAAGATACTCTTACAGTGATCAGGTAAGGAACCTTTTTGAAGAATTAAACATTCCCGTTTTCTGGACACCCTGTATCGTAGGCTTATGTGTTTATGATGGCATAGTTTACGGTATAAGTCTTTTGAATGAGTGCGTATCCCTTACATACGCAAAAGAACGAACCGAAAATCAAAAAGCATATTCTGATGCTGATGTAAACATAAAATCTCCTGCAGGAATAGCCGGATATCAAGGCTTTTTATACGTCTATTCCAATGCAGATAAGGCACTCTGTCGCTTGGAACAGTCAGATC
>JAFZKA010000097.1 GCA_017551925.1 Bacteroidaceae bacterium
CTGGGCACCGCCCTGAGGACCACCGAATCCGCCGAATCCGCCGCCGAATCCGCCGCCGCCCATGGGCATACCGCCGCCGAATCCGCCCTGAGGCATACCACCACCAAAACCACCGCCCGGGAACTGGGCGAAACCTGTAAGCGACATCATAATAGCCGCTACGAGAAGAATGTTCTTTTTCATTTTATTGTGTAATTAAGAAGTAATAATCTGTATATAATACCTTTCATGCCGCGCAAAGTTAAAACTTAAATGAAACAAATGTCCGATAATTTTAAGAAATGTATGCCGATAATCAGAATACGATATAGTATGCCATTGCAACTGATGTGACGAGTTTCATTCCGGTTCCAACCAGAAAGCCCAGGAATGTTCCCAATGCAGATTTGAATGCGTCACCTGCAGATTTGTTCTCCTGAAACATCTCAGCAAGGAATGCGCCTGCCAGACTGCATGGTATCATTCCTATAGGTGTAAGGAAAATACCGATAATCATACCTATCAGTGCTCCGCGGCTTCCGGCTTTTGTCCCTCCGGCCAGTTTTGTGAACTTGGCGGGAATGGTATAATCCAGAATAGAGACAACAATGGTAACGGCCAACCATACCAACAGGCAGGTCAGGGTAATTTCTTTACCGTTGTCAGCAATGCTTCGGCCCAGAAAGGCCAGAAAAAGTCCTATCCAACTTAACGGCGGTCCGGGGAGCCCAGGTATGATGCTGCCTATTATCCCGATGACTGCCAGAATAATGGCAATGGTTATAAGTACAGTTGACCACATACTCTCTTTTTTGTGGGCTAAGGTAGCAATTATTTCACTAATTTTGCCCTGTGGTTCAGATTCAAGACACAATAGTATCTTTTGATGTCATCACCAAGGAGTTCTGCTGTGACCTCAAAAAGTGTCACGGCGCCTGTTGCATAGAGGGTGATGCCGGTGCTCCTGTAACCGTTGATGAGATTGCGCAGATTGAGCAGTTGCTCCCTGCAATAAAAGATATGCTTTCGGCCGATGCCCTTAAGGCTATAGAGGAAAAGGGTATAGCCTATCCTGATCCTGAAGGTGAACTGGTAACCCAGATCGTGAACGGCAAGGATTGTGTCTTTACCTGTTATGATGAGAACGGTTGCTGTTATTGTGCCATTGAGAAGGCATACCGTGAGGGTAGGGTCAGTTTCATGAAACCCGTTTCATGTCATCTGTATCCCATACGCGTAAAGAAACTGGGTGACTATTGGGGCCTTAACTATAACCGCTGGGATGTATGTCAGGCGGCGGTTGTAAAGGGACACAGAGAGGGGATACCTGTTTACAAGTCTCTCAAGGAGCCTCTAATACGCAGGGTCGGGCAGTCATGGTCTGATGAACTGGAACTCACTGTAAGTGAAATGAAAAAAGCGAATATTATTTGAAAGATATATGAAAAAGAATGCTTTCCTCTTGGTGTTGTTTATGACCTTGATCTCTTGTGGTCGGGGTTATCATGAACTGCCTTTCGGCGGAATGAATGGCAAGGTGGAGAAAGTAACTGAATATCATATTATGCCGGGTATATGGTTTGCAGGCTTTAAGGGTACCGATGTCATGTACATGAATGCAACGGCGTA
>JAFZKA010000098.1 GCA_017551925.1 Bacteroidaceae bacterium
GCATTCTGGATGATGCCCGCCAACAACCGCATGCCAAACAACGGCTGGCCCCGCTGCGGTGAGATAGACATAATGGAAGAGGTCGGTTTTACACCCAACGAGGTTTCATCATCCATCCACACCCAGGACTACAACCACACCAAGAACACCCACAAGAACCACGCCATGACCATCAAGAAGGCCGAGGGCGATTTCCACATCTACTCCCTGCTCTGGACTGAAGATGAGATTATAACCTACGTGGACGGCAAGGAGCAGCTCCATCTGGAAAAAGCCGTTCTTGGTGAAGGCCACGACCAATGGCCCTTCCACTACCCCTTCCACCTGATCCTGAACCTTGCCTGGGGCGGCGACTGGGGCGGCCAGGAAGGAGTCGATGAAACCGCTCTACCCGTCACCATGGAAGTGGACTACGTCCGGGTTTACCAGCTTCCTGCAGACAAGCAATAATATGCCAATCATATTCCAAATTTAAACGGGTCTAATTCAACTCCTTTTTGTGTGAAACAACAGCAACAGATATTTCATTTTTTCTATTGAAATAATAATCTATTTCTGCCATTATATCAACATAATATCTTATCTTTACGATAACAACTTTCAGAAGTCTAAACAAACTATAATCTGATAATAAGAATGAATTTTGAATCGTTAGTTGGATGCATCAACCACATCCAAGATACATTGCAAGCACAAACAGCGCATGCCGTAAACCTCTCTTTGACGACTCGCAACTGGTTAGTAGGATATCATATCGTGGAATTCGAGCAGCACGGTGAAGATCGCGCCAAATACGGTGAGAAACTCTTGAATCGATTATCAAAAAGGATTAACCGCAAGGGATTCGAACCTCGTAGTCTTCGTCTATATCGCCGAATCTATCTTGTTTATCCACAATTAGGCACAGAAATTGAACCTTACCTTCAAAAGAACAGCTTATTATTGTCTGATTTTGATATTACATCAATTTGGCAATCAGCGCCTGCCAAATTGCAGACTCCAGAAAACCCATCAAAAGAAATCTGGCAATCAGCGCTTGCCAAATTAGAAGAGTGCTTCCTAAAACTAGCAATTACAATTCTTATTTTAAAGAAAATGGGAATAGAAGACATTAAATTTGATAAGCACTACCACAAAATATCCGTTTTTGATAACTCAATAGAAGAATGTGATGCTATTTCAGAATTGCTTAAAAAGGCAGAAAGTACGAGTTTTGAGAGAACAGATATGAATGATATTTGACTTTAGGTGCTGGTCCGTAATTGAAATAAATTGTTTTAGAATTATTATAAATCGAGATATGAAACTACCAATCAACATAGAGGAACTGCTCGGTGGAAGGGCTGTGGAGGGTGACCGCATTGAGTACAAGACCGGATGGAATCCGGATGCTATCTATCGGTCTATTTGCGCTTTTGCCAATGACTTTGACGATACGGGCGGTGGATATATCGTAGTAGGTGTGGCGGAAAAGAATGGTCGCCCCATTCGTCCGGTGGTTGGCATTGAACCTGATCAGGTTGAGCCTATAGAGAAAGAGATGGTTGGCTTCAACAACCTGATGCGTCCATATTATCAGCCACGATTGTATGTAGAGGAGGCTGATGGCAAGACGATACTTGTAATCAAGGTGTCGCCAGGCGAGCGTCGGCCCTACAAGATACCTGACAATGTAACTGCAAAGCAAAAGACTTACAACTACTATATCCGCTACAACAGTAGCAGTATTGTACCTAAGGATGAATACGAGCGTGAGCTGATTAACCTTGCTAACCGCACGCCTTTTGATGACAGAGGTAACGACCAGATTACGCTGAAGGACATATCACCGCTGCTGTTGCATGACTATCTGGTTAAGGTCAAAAGTAGTCTTGCCGATGTGCCGCTGACAGAGAATATGGAATCGGTGTTGGAGCAGATGGAACTGTTGGAACCCGTACCTGAGGGGTGGCGCATCAAGAACGTGGCGGCTATGATGTTTGCCGAACGTCCCGACCGCTTCTTCAAACAGGCTCAGGTGGACATTGTGCTGTTCCCTGAAGGGCGTGAGAGGAATCCTAACAACCTGATTGAAGTGGAACCTGTTAGGGGTAGCGTGCCCACGATGATAGAAAAGACTTTGAGTTATCTGCGCACCAATGTTATCAAGAAAAAGATTGTAAAGCCTAAAGATGACGAACACTCAGATAAGTTCTACAACTATCCCTATCAGGCGTTGGAAGAAGCTGTGGTCAACTCGCTGTATCATCGCGACTGGACAATACGGGAGCCGGTAGAGATAACCATCGAGCCGGACAGGATATCAATCCTTAACTTTTCAGGCCCGGACCACACTATTCCTATGGAGGCCGTGCGTGAAGCCAAGTCTTTGCGCTCGCGCCGTTACCGCAACCGCAGGCTTGGTGAGTTCTTAAAGGAGCTGAATTTGACCGAAGGTCGCGCCACAGGCATTCCCACCATTCAGGAAGAACTGAAGGCCAACGGTTCGCCAAAGGCAACCATTGAGACAGACGATGAGCGCACATACTTCTTGATAGACATACCGTGCCATCCGGTATTTGTCAACGAGAAGGTGATTTTGAACAAGGATGTCGTAAAAGATGTCGTAAAAGATGTCATAAAAGATGTCATAAAAGAATTTGGAGTCGAACTATCTGAACGTCAGACAATTATACTTGAAATGATATGTCTCGATTCCTCCATATCTGCTAAGGCAATGTCGGAAAAGATTTCAGAAAAGGATTCTGTTGATGAAAGAACCATTCAGCGAGACCTTTCCAAACTAAAAAAAATTGGCATACTGATACGAAAAGGCGGGCGTAAGAATGGTGAATGGGAGATAGTTACAAATCGCTCATAAATAATGGGAACAAAAATAATTACGAGCGAAAAAAGGTAAAAGAACAGAAAGCAGTAACATGTCACTCCCCAAGTTCATAATAACAAGAGCTGGAGTCCTGCGTTTAGGAATGGTAAAACAGCACAAGGACCTGCTGCAGCCGGAAGATGATTGCATAGGCGGCGGATATTATCAGTTTGACTTTACCTGCAACCGTATGATACTGGACCGGGCATCGTATGACTTTGGGATTCCGCGGTGGCATTTGCTGGATACGCTTAAGGTTCCGGCTGTTTATCGCGGACTGCGCATAGTGTACAGGTATGAGGATGATTTTCATGAGGATCTACAGGTGAATGATGAACTAAAGATTGAATATTACGAATAACAATCGGTTTTTCTGAAAGAATTCTTGAAACGGGAAGTATATAAAGATAGATGCAGCTGAGCGAGTACGTAAACCCACACAATCTGAACGTTCATTATTACCAGGACTATGGCTGGGATGCAGTAAAACTATAAGAACAAATGACAACGAGAAAACAGGATATATTGCATGGACTGCGCGACGGATTTCCCATTGCGATGGGCTACTTTGCGGTGGCGTTCTCGCTGGGCATTATTGCGGCTAAGGCGGGATTATCGGCTCAGCAGGGTTTCCTATGCAGCTTCTTTACACGTGCATCGGCCGGTGAATATGGAACTTACACGCTGATAGGAGTTCAGGCGGCATACGTGGAGGTTATTGTGATGTGTCTGGTGGTGAACCTGCGCTATATGCTTATGAGTGCGGCCCTGTCACAGAAGATAGCACCCGGAACACCAAACTTTCACCGTCTGCTCATGGCATGCTGTGTAACCGATGAGATATTCGGTATATCCATTGCTCATCCGGGATACACGCCACCGGCATACACCTACTCTGCCGCCCTGATATCCACGCTTTTCTGGGCCACGGGTTGCGCTTTGGGCATAACGGCGGGTTGCCTGTTGCCACAGCATATTGTTACTGCTCTCAGCCTGGCACTTTACGGAATGTTCCTGGCCATAATCATACCTCCTGCCAGGGCTGACCGCAATGTGCTCTATACCCTGATAGCAGGGTTCATTCTGAGCGGTCTGTGTGCTGTGGCGCCTGTAGTCAGCCAGTGGAGCAGCGGCATGCGTACGGTAGTGCTGACCGTTATAATATCGGCTGTGGCAGCATGGCTTAAACCTATAAAAGTTGGGGACAATGGAGCAGCATAGATTATTGATTTATATACTGTTGGCTATCGTTGTAACCAATCTTATCCGCGTAACGCCGATGGTCCTAATTAAAGGAGAGATACAAAACAGGTTCATACGCAGTTTCCTGTACTACGTACCTTACGTAACACTGGCTGTCATGACCTTTCCGGATATGATTCTGGCCACGCCCACGCCTTTACCGGGTATTATTGCACTGATTGCAGGTCTGGTTGCTGCATGGTTCCGTCTGGGGCTTCTGCCGGTTGCTGCCATCTGTTGCTTCATAGCCTATTTGCTAATTTGAAAATGTGATAATCAGAAATAATATGGAACCGTTCCTTAAGACAGTAGCAGAGCATCTGTACAGCAAGTTTGGTGCCGATGGCAGCGGACTGGCCGATATCACGGTGGTGTTCCCTAACCGCCGCGCCAGGCTATTCTTTGATGATTTCCTGTCAGCCTGCTCAACCGCACCCGTGTGGTCACCGCAGTACACCACCATTGAGGAGCTGTTCCAGTCTCAGTCTGATTTGCGGCCCGCTGACCGCATTGAGATGGTCACACTACTCCACAAGATCTATCAGGAGATACTCCATACCGATGAGTCACTGGACAGTTTCTGGTCATGGGGAGAACTGATGCTGGCCGATTTTGACGATGTGGACCGCAATCTGGCTCCTGCAGACCAACTCTTCAGCCTGTTGCGTGAGCAACGTGAGCTTTCCGATACCTCTTTCCTGACCGATGAGCAGCGTAAAGCCCTGGAGCAGTTCTTTGGAGAGATGAAGAACGCCAAGCCCACCGAACTCCGTGAGCATTACCAAGCCGTTTGGAGCGTGCTTGGCGATATCTATGATAAGTTCGGCAAACTGCTGGCTGAAAAAGGCATAGGCTACAACGGAATGATCCAACGCCGCGTCATTGCAAACCTTGATACGGAACGTCTTACCGCCCGAAAATACGCATTCGTAGGATTCAACAGCCTGGACGGGGCAGAGAGAGAACTGTTCCGCGCCATACAGAAAGCCGGCAAGGCACTCTTCTACTGGGATTATGATCCCGCCTATACAGAAAGCAGCCTGCTGCATGAGGCCGGGCGTTTCCTGCGTGACAACTTGAAAGAGTTTCCAAATGAGTTGCCGCGAGAGCAATTTGAAGGCATGCACAAAGCACGCCTTACCATAGTTGAGGCATCGACCGATAACGCGCAGGCACGTTTCATACCGCAGTGGCTTGGTTCCCTAAACGTTGAAAAAGCCGGAAAGGAGACCGCAATAGTTCTGGCCGATGAGAACTTGCTCCAACCCGTTCTGCACAGCATACCACAGGAGCGCATAAACAATGTGAACATCACGATGGGTTACAAGTTGTCAGAGACATCACTGTTCAGTCTTGTCACCGCACTCATTGATATGCAACGCCTTGCAGCAAAGAACAAAGGCAAACTGAGCATACAGTCACTGAGCCGCATTCTGAGCAACCCCATGACAGCAGCCCTGTCAGAGAACGCCGTAAAGATACTGGAGGATCTGCGCAAGACCCGCCGCATGTACCCTGACACCACAGCCCTCATGGCTGATAAAAGCCTTGCGGTGCTCTTTGCCCCAGCAACAGACAACCTGTCCCTGCTGCAATACCTGCAGAACGTACTCAAAGCGCTTGTTCCGGTAATCCGTGAGCGTGCCGATGATACCCTGTTCCAGCCCCTGAACCAGGAGTCGCTCTACCGCATCTACACCCAGATAAACCGTCTGTACTCACTTGCCGAGGCGGGAAGCCTGGAGATAAGCACCGATACTCTGTGCCGCCTTATCCGTTCAGTACTCTCCACCACAACCGTCCCGTTCCACGGCGAACCCGCTGTAGGAATGCAGATTATGGGACTTATTGAGACCCGTAACCTTGATTTCAAAAACGCACTGCTGCTCTCCGCACAAGAAGGCACCCTACCCAAATCAGGTCAGACAGCATCATTCATTCCGTATAACATCCGCGTGGCGTTCGGACTCACTACAATGCAGGACAAAAGCGCCGTTTCATCATACAATTTTCACCACCTGCTGCAACGTGCTGAGAACGTCACAATGGTCTATAACGGCAATGCCGATGCCCCAGGCATAGGTAAAGGCCAGATATCGCGCTACCTGCTCCAACTCATAGTAAGCGGTACTGATATACGTCGCATCACACTCAAACCGGAACGTTCAGATGCCCCAAACACCTCATTGACGGTTCAGAAGACCCAATCCGTGCTGCAGGAACTCTGCCGTCAGTATGATATCAGCAACAAGGATTCATTCCTGTCGCCATCGGCCCTGAACAAGTATATGAACTGCAAGTTACAGTTCTACCTTGCTCAGATTGCAGGCCTCAGAAAGCCCGATGAAACCGATACCGAGATTGACTTTGCCATGTTCGGAACGCTGTTCCATAAGAGTGCCGAACTTGCATACAACTATCTGGCATCAAAGACTCCTGACCACACGATAACCGACAAAGAAATAGATGCTTTACTCAATGATAAAGCACGCCTTGAAGGCATTGTGCAGAAGGCGTTTACTGATGAATACTTCAATAAGAGGGCTGTCAGCAAAACAGACTTCAGCGGCACCCAGGCCATAAATTTTGAGGTGATACTCAAGTATCTGCGCCAGATTCTGCGCATGGATATGGAACTCTACGCTCCGTTCCAGTACATTGCAGGTGAAGCAAAAAGCTACGAACATTACATTGAAGTTACCAACCCGCTACAACCCGGTTCCACATTACAAGTCCGTCTCAAGGGTATCATAGACCGTATGGACTGCAAGGACACCACACTTCGCATAGTGGATTACAAGACCGGAAAGGACAAAGGCGTACCAGCCTCAATTGATGACCTGTTCCCGCCCACAGAAAGCAAAAAGCGCAAGAAAGAGGCTTTCCAGATAATGTACTACGCCTACATAATGAGCATGCAGCCGCAGTTCAGCAAGTACAGTCTTGCCCCCACTCTGCTCTACACCCGCACATCATCCAAGCCCACAAAAGAAAACATCTACTACAAATTAGGCAATGATGTCCTTACCGATTTCACCAGACAGTGCGGCCAGGAGTATGAAGAAAAGCTCAAAGGCATAATCACGGAGATTTTCAACCCCGCCATCCCCTTTGAGCCCACCGATGACAAGGAGGCCTGCAAGAACTGTGATTTTGCCTCACTCTGCCGAAGAAATTAAGAATATGTTTAAAGCCAACAATATGAAAAGAAATCTTTGGATGCTTGCCGCCATCCTGACAATCTGCGGCTCTTTTGTATTCACATCGTGCTCAACTGATAACGATGACATGGTAGAACCAGAACCTGGAGCAGAGTTTCGCGCCAAACTGAAATCGTTTGACTGGGGAGTGGACACGACATATGTGTATGGTCATAAAACGCCCGACGTGGATGCAGTCTGTTCAGCGTTGGCATACGCCAAACTGATGAGGACACTGGGCTACAACTGCAAGGCAAAGGTGTCAAGTGACATCAACCGCGAAACAGCCTATATTGCAGGTGAGTTTGGCTTTAAACTACCTGAGTTGAAGAGTAGTGTGGCGCCGCAAACACGGCTCATCCTGACTGATCATTCTGACTATGCCCAATGCGTGGATGGTGCCAAAGAGGCCATCATCCTGCAGAAAATAGACCACCACATAGAGGGTAACATTCCTGACGCCGGCATACCCTACGTGCGCAGAGAGATGATAGGCTCCACCTGCACCATCATCTACGAGATGTACAAGGAATTAGGCATCGGCATAGACGATGAGACTGCCAAGATACTGCTTGCCGGATTGCTGTCAGACACACGCAATCTCACCAAACCAGCCACTCAGTATAAGGACTCCGTGGCATTGTCAGCACTTGTAGCCCAACTGCATTTGGAAAATAAGGTGACCGAAATCAGCCGCCAAATGTCTCAAGCCTCAAACAATTACTTTGGCATGACCGATAGCGAGATATTTCTTTCAGACTACAAGGGATATGATATAGGTGGCAAGGCTATCGGAATAGGATCACTGGATTGTATGGCAACCGAGATGGAGGATTTCATCAGCCGTATGCTGGCTGTAATGCCACAAGTGTTGAGCGACAAGGAACTCGACATGCTGTTTGCCAAGATTGACAATAAAATACCCAATCCTGACGAGAGCAATCCTGACGATCTATTCTTGGATGACGGCACCTATTTCATCTACTTCGGCGAAGGCGCCAAAGCTGTTGCCGAGTCCGTCATCGGTCAAGCATCACTCAGTGAAGGTGTAACCTACTCTAAAGAAAAGTTAGGGCGTAAAGCGATTGTAGCAAAAATAACAGAAAAACTGCAGTAAAACAGGCGAGCAGAGCTATGAAAAAGAAACCTGCCGCAACTGTGACTTCAGTCAACTGTGCGGCAGGTAAAGAATACCAGTCTATTTATTGCTGGTTATAGCCATTCTTGAATTCCAACCAGAATTTCAAACTCTTGTCGTTAGCCAGAATGGCATCTAACTTAAAGATAAGTTTCTCTGCATTGGCACTGCCTGTGTATGTTACAGTACCACTCTTAAAGATATTCTCATAGTCAACTCCGTCTATACTACCTTCTTTGCCATAGAAATGAATTTCAGGCAAAAAAGATGGCAGATTGCCTTCTATTCCCATTATACCAAAACTCTCAGGATAACCGTCTATTGCCAGGTCAACGGTCTTGCCAGACTCCCATAAGTCCCAATGATGGTCTATAGTTGTACAAAAATTGGCTACTTCACAATTAACGTCAAGCCAACCCATCCTTGCATCCCAACCTCCGGCAGTTTCCACATCAAACACATTTCCATCATAGGAGAACTGGTTTGCTTTGAGTTCGGAATCATGAGCTGACTCTTTTGTATACCAAGCCTGGCCTTCTCTCATGAATGAACCGGGACCTAAGGAAATACCGTCGGGTGCAATCACTCCAATAGTGTCTCCACCCTTTATCTGATAAGTGAAAGTTAAGCTCTGGCCTACTGCTCCTTCCTCATACTCATGATAATCAAACCATTTATCATCATTGTTAAAGCTGTAGAACTTTTCAACCTTGATGGTGAATGTAGATTCAGTACAAGTAAAAGTACCTGTGTATTTATGGCCGTAACCCCATGACCCACCTTGATTTATGCCTATTTCAGAAGCCTCAATAGCAAATAAATTTCCTTTAAATGTAAAACTCTCAGCCCGGAGAGAATAAACGTTTTGATATCCGATACTTTCGGAATTTGACCACTTACCCTCCAGAGCTGTCTTCACAATATTACTTCTCCTAATGAACACCATATTCCCCATGGGGCCACCTTCAGCTTTATTATCATCAACAAGCCTAAAATCAAAGTTACTTAGAAAACGCATATCTGAACTAAACTCCTCTGGTTTCATCTGGTACCAAAGATATGGCCGAGATTCGGTGTATCTTAGATCAAATGTCTCAGGGTCCAATGCTCCGTCACCGGCATCCCAGCCCCAACTACTTCCATCGACAATGAGGGCATCCCAAGCGTTTTCATTTTTGAATGAGAAATTAAGCTTGTTGTTCTCATAAGTGTATGTCCCCTTAAGATGATCACCCCATGCAACGATATAGAGGTCCACATTACTGCCATCAAAGATGAGAGTGAGGCGTTGTTGACCTTCACCTACCTTAGCATCTTCTGGCAGATAATCCCACCGTCCGTCAAGGGAGAACGTTTTATTGGAATCATCTTCCTTTGCATTTTCTTTTGCATTGTCACACGATGTAAAGGTCATGCCCAGCATTGCTGTAGCAATGGCTAAAAAAAAGAATTTTCTCATTTTTCTGTTATTTAATTGTTAGTTAATGTGAAATGTTATCTGGCCAGAGGATTGCCCAGTTCTGATGCCTCTACATCATTCTCGTCAAGCTTGAAGATCATGAACTGCTGGTTATCCTTGGTAAGAGGCTTCCAATCGCCGCCGTTGGGGCCGCAGGGGTCACCGTACTTGGCAAAATTGGACCATGCGGTAAGCATCTTCTCAGACAGATCCCAGTCACCCTGGGTCCAGGGGCGCCAGCAATGCTTTAATGACTTGAACACGAACCAAAGGTCTGATGAGTGGAAAGCACCTCTAAGGCGCTGTGTAACCTCAGGATGATTGCCGTCATCGGGCAGCGGGCGTGCAAACTGATAAGCGTAAGCCTTGCCACCCATTTCTTCACGGTTCAGGCAGAAATCCACGATCTGGGTGCCCATATTGCCGGCATCATTCAGAGTGTAGCCAATCAGGTAAGGAACCTGAGCAAGTGATCCGTCCAGGCAGGCGTCATCAAATGACTCGGGCAATACGTATCCGTCAATATAAGGTGATATGGGTGAAGCGGTAAGCACGCTGCGCTTTCCGGTTACATTATTGTACAGGGTACCCAGAGCAAAGATGGTCTCAGTGCTGGCGTTACGCATCTGGCGCAGATTTGTAAGGTTTGCCCAGTCACATACCTCCTTGGTCGATGCCTCAGCCTCGGCCAATGTTGTCATACCCTGCTGCGGCATACCCATGCCCATTCCGCGGCCTGCGGGTGCAGCCTCACTCTGCGGACGGGGCTTTACCAGTCCGCTTCCACTCATGATGACAGCCTTGTTGAACAGGCCCTTGGTAAGAGGTGATGAGCAGAGGAACTTGACACTGCGTGATCCGGCACTCTGTCCGAATATCATAATGTTATCAGGGTCACCGCCAAACTGGGCAATGTTCTTCTTGACCCACTTCATGGCCTCAATCTGGTCCAGAGTACCCCAGTTACCGGTTGCATGCTCGGGATCCTCGGCCGACAGTTCAGGATGTGCAAAAAATCCGAACGGACCTACACGGTAGTTGAATGATACCAGCACGACATCCTTATTGGCCCACTCCTGACCATCAAACTCGGGCTCTGAGCCCCAGCCCTCACGCATGCCGCCGCCGAATATCCAGATGGCAACAGGCAGTTTGGCATCGGGTTTGCCGGGTTTCTTGGTCCAAACATTCAGGTAGAGGCAATCCTCACTGTAAGGAGCCTCATCGCCGTAACCCCACTCGGTAGTATAGCCGCCGGGATAATGGGCTGCCTGGAATGGCGGATGACCGAACTTGTCACAAAGTTTCACACCTTCCCATGGAATGACAGGCTGCGGAGCCTTCCAGCGGTTCTGTCCTGTAGGAGGTGCAGCAAACGGAATACCGCGGTAAACGGTAACACCCTTGATATCAGTTGCAACGCCCTGAATCTGTCCGCCCTCAATAGTAAGGATGGGGCTGTTGTTCTTAGCGCTGCATACCGTTAAGGCCAGCATGCCGGCCAATGCAAAAAACAGTTTCTTCATATACATTTATGTTTAATGCCGTGAAAGTAATAAAACTTGTACTAATTTCCTAAATTTGAAACTGTAAATCTGAATTGGGATGGATAACAACCTGACAGAACAGTATATCCGCGAACATCGTACCGACGATGTGCGTAAACTTGCTCTTACCAGCCATCCGCAAGGCGTTGATATCCAGTACGCCCTCACACAGATATCAGGCTGGCAGGCCGCAAAGTCAAAAATACCCCTATGGGCCGATACAGACGGCATAATTTATCCCAAGCACCTCTCTCTTGAGCAGTGTACATCGCAGTACATAGCACAATACAAGGCCTCACGTATCGAGGCACTGATTGATAAAGATTTCCGCATGGCCGATATAACCGGCGGAATGGGAGTTGATTGTTTCTTCATCTCCCGGAATGCATCCCGCACCTGCTACAATGAAATGTCAGCAGAACTCTGTCAGAACGCCCAGACCAACTTCAGAATTCTCGGACATCCTGAAATTACCGTTACATGCGGCAATGCTGAAGATTTCATAGCA
>JAFZKA010000007.1 GCA_017551925.1 Bacteroidaceae bacterium
AGGCGCTCAGGCATGTAGAGACCGCGGTCAGGAGCAAGTCCGCGAACCACCGCGTCACGCAGGGTCACGTCATCGGACTTATGGTTTGTGCTGTAGTATTTCATTTCAATGATAGGAATATCTTAGTGAATTCTGTGCCCTCAATATTGCCGTAGCCGCCCTGCTTGCAACTCTCCTCGTCAAAAGCGGTCACGCTGTCAGGCTCCAGTCCCGGGGCATAGATAAGGAACGGAATGGGGTCCGATGTATGCGTGCGGTGTGCGCAAGGTGTCGGGTGGTCAGGCAACACTGCAATGGCTACCGGCTCGTTCCACTTGGAAACCTCCTCATAGATGGGACCTATAAGGCGGCTGTCCAGATCCTCAACGGTGCGGTTCTTAAGGGTAAAGTTGCCCTCGTGACCGGCCTCATCGGGAGCCTCAACGTGCACATACACAAAGTCATCGGTCTTAAGTGCATCAATTGCAGCCTGTGCTTTACCCTCATAGTTTGTGTCAAACAGGCCTGTTGCACCCTCCACGTCAATCACCTTCATGCCGGCGTAATGCCCTATTCCCTTTATAAGGTCTACGGCCGATATCACCGAACTCTTGCGTACATTGGGGTAAAGCTCGTTCAAGGGCTGCATTGACGGACGGTAACCGGGTGACCAGGGCCAGATGCTGTTGGCAGGGTCCTTACCCTGGGCTACACGCTTAAGGTTTACGGGATGCTTGGACAGAATCTCCTGTGAACGCAGAATCAGGTCGTTCAGCAGGTCTGCAGTAGGCTGTGCCTCGGGGGTTGCAGCCTTTACCATAAGGTCACGGAACGGCTGTCCCGGAACATCATGGGGCGGAGTGCAGATAAGTTCCTTGCGGCCGCCGTCTATTACCAGCAGATGGCGGTACTGTATTCCGGTATGGAAATGCACCTTATCAGAACCCAGTTCCTTTTCAAGTGCTTTTATAAGTTCATCGGCCTCCGGGGTGCTAATATGACCTGCTGAGTGGTTCTTGATAAGACCATTCTCAATACAGATAATATTGCAGCGCATACCCATCTGTCCGGGTTTTATGTCAACGCCTATGTTGGCGGCCTCAAGCACGCCACGGCCCTCAAATGACTTGGTCACGTCATAGCCCATGACGGTCATGTTGGCCACCTCACTTCCGGGGTGGAATCCGTCAGGGACAGTTTTTAGCATACCTGTGCGACCCTTGCGCGCAAGCATGTCCATATATGGTTTGCGGGCATGCTGAAGTATGGTCTTACCTCCGAATTCGGGGATAGACCAATCAGCCATTCCGTCGCCAAGTATTATCAAGTACTTCATTTATTTGAAAAAGGATTAAAATCAGATATTAGCAATACTCATGATATCGGCAAATACGCCTGCTGCAGTAACGGCGGCGCCTGCTCCGTATCCCTGAATCATCATGGGATACTCCTTGTAACGCTCGGTTGTGAGCAGTATGATGTTGTTGCTGCCCTGCAGGTTGTAGAACGGATGGTACTTGTCAACCTCAGCCAGTGATATGCTGGCTTTGCCGTTCTCCAGTTTGGCAACAAAACGCATGCGCTTGCCCTCCTTCTCCACGCGGCTGCGGCGTGCCTCAAACTCGGCATCCAACTGCGGAAGTTTTGCCCAGAACTCATCAATGGTGCCGTCAAACAACTCCTGTGGTATGAAGAGAGAACTCTCCACATCCTTCTGCTCAATGGAGTACCCGCTCTCACGGGCCAGAATGACCAACTTGCGCAGCACATCCTTGCCGCACAGGTCAATGCGCGGATCGGGCTCGCTGTAACCCTTCTCCTTGGCCAGACGGATAGTCTCGCTAAGCGGGCAGTCTGCACTCAGGGTGCTGAATATAAAGTTCAGTGTGCCACTTACTACGGCCTCAATCTTGAGGATATGGTCACCGCTGTTTATCAAATCATTGATAGTATTGATAATAGGCAGACCGGCACCTACGTTGGTCTCAAACAGGTACTTGACACCGCGACGGCGGGCAGTCTGCTTAAGAGCCAGATAGTTCTCATACTCTGATGATGCGGCAATCTTGTTGGCTGCCACAACTGATATGTTATGGTCCAGAAAATCCTTGTACAGTCCGGCAACATCGGCACTTGCGGTGCAATCCACAAACACTGAGTTGAATATGTTCATGCCTATGACCTCGTCATGCAGTTTCTGTATGTTGCTAGCAGGAGCCTTGTCCAACTGCTCACGATAGTTATCCAGGCTTATGCCCTCACGGCAGAACATAGCCTTGCTGCCACGTGCAATTCCAACCACGTTCAGCTTCAGGCCGCGCTCCTGCATCAGTTTCTCACGCTGGCCGCGGATCTGCTCCAGCAGGCTGCCGCCCACGGTTCCCACACCGCAGATGAACAGGTTGAGTACCTGATACTCGGACAGGAAGAATGAGTCATGGATTACATTCAGTGACTTGCGCAGTGAACTCTTCTCAACCACAAATGAAATGTTGGTCTCCGATGCTCCCTGTGCACATGCAATCACGTTGATACCGTTGCGTCCCAGCACACTGAACAGCTTACCGGCAATACCGGGACTGCGTTTCATGTTCTCACCCACAATGGCTATGGTAGCCAAATCCATCTCGGCCGATATGGGGAATATGGCACCCAGGGCTATCTCCTTGCTGAACTCCTGATTCAAGAGTTCGCAAGCCGGTGCGGCATCCTCATTACGCACACCGATTGATGTGCTGTTCTCTGATGATGCCTGTGATACCATGAACACGCTGATGCCGTTCTCGGCCAGAGTCTTGAATATGCGGTAGTTCACACCAATGACGCCCACCATACCAAGTCCACGCATGGTTATCAGGGCGGTATCGCTTATGCTTGATATACCCTTGATGGCCTTTGTTCCGGCAGGTAATTCATTTACTATCTCCGTACCGCGGGCCGTGGGGTTGAACGTATTCTTGATCAAAATGGGTATGTTCTTCTGGCAAACCGGATAGATGGTAGGCGGATAGACCACCTTTGCGCCGAAGTTGCAAAGCTCCATTGCCTCAACGTAACTCAACTCATCAATGGTGTAGGCGGTTGAGATTACACGGGGATCGGCCGTCATGAATCCGTCAACATCGGTCCATATCTCAAGCACGCTGGCATCAAGTGCAGCGGCAATGAGTGATGCGGTATAATCAGAACCGCCACGACCCAGGTTGGTAATCTCACCTGTCTGGGCATCGGATGATATGAATCCGGGAGCAAGCGCCTTGTGCGGCATATCCTTGAAAGTCTCGCGAATAAGTTTGTATGTAAGGTCGCTTGATATTGCGTGGTTATGGGCGTTGTGCTCAGTTTTTATGAATTCACGTGAGTCATAGAGTTTTATGTCATCAATGAGCTGAGCCACTATCTGTGATGATAGGCGCTCACCGTAACTCACAATGATATCCATGGTCTTCTCTGACAGGTCATGCAGTAGGAACAGCCCCTGCATAATCTCCTTGAGTTCACCAAAAAGGGCGCGAACACCGGTAAGAGCCTTTTTCTGACGCGCGGGCAGTATCACATCACTGATCATCTGCTCGTGACGCTTAAGCATGGCCTCAGTCTCTGTCTCGTACTGACGGTCACCGCTTGCTGCCATTTTGGCTGTGGCAATAAGCTTGTCGGTGATTCCGCCCAGTGCCGAAACCACTACTATCACATCATCCTGCTGTGACTCAACAATCTCCTTAAGGTTGGTGATGCTCTCCTTTGATCCAACGGACGAGCCACCGAATTTCAGTACCTTCACAGTAACAACTATTTTTTCAAGTTGCAAAGGTACTTTATTTTTGCCAAATAACACAATAGTGTTATCCAAACAACTGCTTAAACGCCTCTTCTACCTTGTTAACTGGAACAATTTCTATGCCAGACTTCTTGGTGTTGAGGCCGTGCATGTTGGCCGATGGGATAATTATACGTTCAAAGCCCAGTTTGCCGGCCTCGGCAATGCGCTGCTCTATGCGGCTTACGGGGCGGATTTCTCCTGAGAGGCCCACCTCACCGGTCATGCAGACTGTGCGGTCTATTGCTATATCAAGACTGCTGGACAGGATTGCGCTGATTACGGCAAGGTCTATGGCAGGATCACTCACCTTGAGGCCACCGGCTATGTTCAGGAACACATCCTTCTGACCCAGTTTAAAGCCCACGCGCTTTTCAAGTACAGCCAGCAGCATGTTCATGCGGCGCACATCAAAGCCTATTGCACTACGCTGAGGCGTTCCATAGACTGCGGTGCTTGCCAGCGCCTGAACCTCAATCAGGAACGGACGCACGCCCTCAATGGTGCAGGCAATTGATACTCCGCTCATGCCCTGATGGCTATCGGTTAGCAGCAGTTCGCTGGGGTTGCTCACCTGGCGCAGGCCGTTCTCACGCATCTCATAAATGCCCAGTTCCGATGTGCTTCCAAAACGGTTCTTGATGGGACGCAATATGCGGTACAGATAGTGCTGATCGCCCTCAAACTGCAGCACTGCATCAACAATATGCTCTAAGATCTTGGGCCCTGCAATGGTGCCGTCCTTTGTTATATGGCCTATGAGCAGCACCGGCGTTCCGCTCTCCTTTGCAAACTTGAGAAGTGAGGCGGCGCACTCACGCACCTGCGTAAGGCTTCCGGCCGATGACTCAACGTATTCGCTGCTTATGGTCTGAATGGAATCAATGACCACTATTGTGGGCTGCACCTCCTTTATCTGAGTGTAGATATTTTCAAGTGATGTCTCGCACAGCACCATCAAGTCATTGTTCTTGCTCTGTGCATCCTGCGCCAAGCGGTCGGCGCGCATTTTGATCTGGCGGGCACTCTCCTCGCCCGATACGTAAAGGACTTTCTGACCTTGCAGCTGCATTACGGTCTGCAGAATCAGGGTGGATTTACCTATTCCCGGTTCACCGCCCAACAGCACGATTGATCCGGGCACAAGACCTCCTCCAAGCACGCGATTGAGTTCCGCGTCACGCATATCAATGCGAGGCTCCTCAGTAGTCTCAATGGTATCAAGAGTCTCAGGCTGCGGAGTTCCATCGGACTTTCCCGACGCACTCTTGCGCAAGGATACGGTTGCAGACGGCTTTTCGGCCCTGATGGTCTTCTCAACCATAGTGTTCCACATGCCGCACGAAGGACATTTGCCGCTCCACTTGGGCGAGTCAAAGCCGCACTCACGGCACACAAAAACGGTTTTTTCTTTGGTAACAGACATAGTTTATTGCTTTTTTGACATTTTGCTCCACCACACTATTCCGTAGATGGAGTTCATCATATAGAATACGTACTGAACCACCATAATGGGCGCAAACTGCACGCCACGGGTGGCTGCAATGGCCCACATCACCAGGTTGGCGCCGTTCACCACAATCCACATGAACCACTGCTCAATGAATGCAAAGGTCAGCAGGAACTGAGCACCCACGGCTACGGTCATTGCAAGCGCATCGGATACGGGCTGAGGGTCATCGGTCTTAAGTAACAGGCGGCTGATGCCCCAGACTGCTGCAGTACTCAGTACAATCAACAGCGCTCTCTGAGGCCAACTCATCCAGCGTGTCTTGATACCCTCATGACCGCCGCCAAGCGCACGTTTGCGCCACTGAGCCCAGCCTACGAACTGCATCGGCACATTATAAAGCAGTAACAGCGCCGCATTGGCATAAAGCCCACTCTTAAGCGCCATATATC
>JAFZKA010000099.1 GCA_017551925.1 Bacteroidaceae bacterium
GACGGTTCCTTCCGCGGACGTTTTTCAAATGTCCGCGGAAGGAACCGTCCCTAATGCGTACTTTATGCTTGCTTGAGTTTGAGGTAGTTGCAGGAGAGTATCTCTCCTTGTGCACCGCGAAGGTGCATGCCGCCGCCCTGGCAGTAGCGCCACACTTTGCAGTCACGGCACTCGCCCGTTTTCATCCATTTACGGTTGCGGTACAACCGGAACCTGTTTTCCCATGCATCCCAAAAGTTATCGGTATGAATGTTCCCCTGATTGTAGTCACTGCGTATGCTGAGACAACCGGAGATAGCTCCGTCATATCGGATTGAGGCAACGGTAAGTCCGGCAACACAGCGGAACAGATGGTCTCGGACAACACCCTCATACGGACCCACAAAACCTTCACATGAATAGTTCAGTTTGATCCTGCCTTCACGACGTACGGCAGCAATGTAATTCATCAACTGAACGAACTGTTCATTTGAGAGCATCAGTTCATCGTCACCGGCGGCTCGGCCCATAGGTGCTACGGTAAAGATGCGCCACTGACGGACTCCGCGGCTTATAAGATACTCCTTGAACTTATCCAGATAGTCAAAATTGCGCTTGTTGACGCAGGTAATAAGGTCCCATGTGAGTCCGGGGTGCTCGTTAAACCAGTCTATGGCGGCATCGGCACGTTTGAAACTGAGTTCACTGCCTCGCATCCAGTTGTGTTCCGGCTCAAAGCCGTCAAAACTCATGGCTACGGTATCAAGACCGGTTTTGACCAATTCATCGACCTTTTCACGGGTCAGGAGCATGCCGTTTGTGACCATTCCCCAAAGATAACCGCGCTTTTTTATCTCAGCACCTACCTGTATTATATCAGGACGCACCAATGGCTCTCCGCCTGTGGTAATTATTACGCAACGGCCACGATCAAAATCCTTGGGGCTGCCGTCAAGTACTCCAAGCAGGTCACTCAACGGAGGATCTGCCATTCCGGCGGTCTTACGGCAGTCACTGCCGCAATGGCGGCAACTCAGGTTACAGCGCAATGTACACTCCCAGAACAACTGGGTCAGTTTATGCTCCAGTGCCTCTGTCCTAAGAGCGGCTCTGCCGGCCTCAAGCACAAGTCTTTTTGGAAATGATATTTTACAGTCCATTTTTTCAAGGCTTATACTGCACCTGCTCGGGCTGCACATCATTGTAGAACGATGCAGCATCGCGGGCATTATATATTTCGGGTGTAGTGTAGAGTTCCGGAAGGTTGAATGATTTCAATGTGGTTACGTACCTGTCCGGATCCTTTTGCGGAAGTACAAAAGGCTTGCCGACATTGCCGTCTGGACCGATATAAGCTATGTACGGACGGCCATATACCAGGTCATCACGCTTTGAGGCGAACACCACCCAACGGCTGTTGCTGCTCCAACTGTGATAGGTATCGGCACCATAGGCATTTATCTTGGGCAGGACATCTATCTTGCGGGTATGCAGATCAATGAGCCACAACTCACTCTCCTTGTGCCAGACCGGAAATGTGCCATAACGGGCTGCAGTCGCCATAAGCCAATGGCCGTCAGGTGATGCTTTCAGATGGCTGAATGAAATGTTATCCCCCGCACGGACAATGGTAATAGCCCTGTCCCCCATCTTACCGGTTTCAGGATCAAACGATATCACCGCTATGTTGTAATGCATGTCCGATATGCTGTCCGGCTGCTCATGATGTTCTGCACGGCAAAAGAATATGGTTCTGCCATCGGCTGAGAAGCATGGGAATGTCTCCTGATAATCATCGCCGCTTGTAGCCGGGCTGTCCGTAACGGTCAGGTTATCAAAATCAAGCACCACCAGGTCACTGCGTTGGTCATATACCTCCATCCTGAGGTCAACCTGGCTGTGAATTGCAAATGTAATATCGGCTGTAGTGAACACTCCGTAACGGCCGTCGGCCGATATATCACCATACACGGTATTACCTGTCTTTTCAGTTTTGGTGTTCAGTTTTACAAGTTTGCCGTTACGGTTCAGTATGGTGCCTCCTTTTGCGCCGCGCAGATGCATGAACGATGTTCCGTTACGGTTTGACGTGTGGCAGTTCATGCAGCACATGTCCGCGTTACGGTTATCACCCAGCAGAACAGAACTGAAATTCTCCATATCACGCTGCTCAATCTGAATTTCAGACCAGACCTCATATGCGGGTTCTATCAAACGATAACTCATGTACCTGTCAATAGAATCCGATGCGACTGTCCACGTAAATGAATCATTGCCCACGGAACGGTCACCTTTAGTCTGCCACTCCACACTTACATTCAGAGTGTTTCCCTTTTCATTTTCAAGCATTCCATGCCACTTTTTCAACGGGAACCTGACCAGCCCGTTCCGGCCGGCAAACTCATACTCCCCGGCATTGCCCTTTACGGTGACTTTGATCTTTCGGGCCTGACCCACCCTGAAATTCAGCGGAGCTATATTGCAAGGAACCGTGATGTCCCTGTAATCAGGGAACATTCCGGTCAGCGTACTGTCAGTACGGTTTGAACAACCGGCCAGCAGCAACAACGTTGAGACTAATATGATAATCCTGCTTTTCATTGATTCTCTGTATTGTTGTATCTCATAACCATTATGAAATGCCAGTATGTTCTCATTGCCTCGGTAGTTATTACACTCTCCGGGCGGGAATCTCCGGCTCTGGCCTCCAAAAGTTGCATGTACTTGTCATATACCCGTTGAGAGATATGGTATTTCTCAACTGTCTCAATGAGAGATTCCCTTGAATTTACATTTACAAGCAGTGCCTCCTGATAAAGGTCCGGAACGCTTACAATACGGTCCAACGCATTAAGATAATATCTGTCATAAAGGCTGATGAACGTATTGACGTTCTTGTCCAAAAGGTATGAGCACAAAAGATAATCCACCGCCACCCTATTATAAGGCGACTGCGATGCTATTATTGACAATGAAGACCTGATATCCCCCTGTACAAAGAAACGGTCTTCGGGAACTGTCCTTGAACGCCATTGCAGATACTGCTCCGGAATCTTGTCTGCCGCAATGCAATCCAAAAGATTCTGCGCCCAGTTCCTGTGGTTCCTGGTACGAATAAGGATATTCAGATATTTGGTGGCAACGGCGTAATCACCGGTAACAACCGCAATCTCAGCCAACCGCCGCAACATGCGTGTTGAATAGTAGCCGGGCATGACCGTCTGAGCCAGCAGGGCACAGTCAGTTGCCTGTGACACATCACCCATCTCAAGGAGCGCATCGGTATAATACATCATTGAAAAATACGGGTCCCCCTTAACCGTTGACAGGAACAGCATATCCGATGATCTGCCCCATCCGCCGTTGTTAAGCAGTTCATCGGCAAGATGACCCTGGCGGGCATTGCAGACATTCCAATAAAAGATCTTGTAAAAACCCGGTTTATGTGATGAGGCCATCATCTTGACCTCTTTCCATTCATTCCTGTATGCAAGCGTACCTATCTTGACAGTATTTTCCAGTTCTTCGGCACCAAACGCGGTTGCTGACAAAGGAATACCTGCCACAAACAGTAAAGGCAATATTACATTTTTCCAGCGCTTGTCCATTACCTTGTGATAATGCAATGAGAGGATCATAACGGCAAGAATAATCCACGGCATCAGAATCAATAACCACTCAGGCGGATTGATATAACCGGGAGTGACAGGCCAAAGCAGCGTCTGAAACATTGTGAGATTATATAATCTGCCCAAGACAAGCAGTAACGCCATACCTGCAGCAATTGAAATCATCGGGGAAATTCCATCCCTGCGTTTAACAAATGCAAGCAGCAGCGCCGCTGTAATGGCATGACCACCCGCTATCACAAACAGTGCAGGAACAGCGATTCCATATATCAGATAACTGAACTTTGAATTCTTGAGATGCGCCAGTGCACAGGCTGACCAAATCGACAAGGTCAATCCTACAGTGGCCGATACGGGATAATTTGGAAAAGTAATGAAATATCCCTCAAACAGGACCGGAACTGCTGACAATATCAGGCATACAGGCCTGTCAGGTTCAGCAAGTCTGAAGAATCTGGCCAGAGCGGCCATGATTAATGCAAAAAGAAAAACGCTCAACGTTGCCGCCAATGTACTGTTGACATAGAATTGAGTTAACCAGTCTCCTGCAATTGACGCGAATAAGGCAGGATTGGAGAGATACCAGTTGATTCTGTCAGCACCAAACAGAAAAATGCTGACCTGTTCCTTGAAATCCAAACGGTAAGGCGCCTTTGAAAAAAGCAGTATCCATGATACGAATAATACACCTGCCGCAAAGAAAAAATCCTCACTCCTGTTTTTTCTGCCCATAATCTTAGTTGTTGCGATATGCAAACTTAAGCAAAAAAAGCGTCAGTTACAGGGATTTTGACTACTTTTGTGTTTTGCAACGCACGCGCACGCACACGATGGCAGGAAAACTCTATCTGGTACCCACTCCGGTGGGAAATCTTGAGGACATCACCTTGAGGGCATTACGCATCCTTAAGGAGGTGGACCTTATTCTGGCCGAAGATACCCGTACCAGTTCAGTTCTGCTCAAGCATTATGACATACATAAGCCCCTGCAGTCACACCACAAGTTCAATGAGCATGAAACATCGGCCCAGATGGCGGCAAGAATCCAGGCAGGTGAGTCGGTTGCACTTATCAGCGACGCCGGTACTCCGGGCATATCGGACCCTGGATTTATGCTGGTGCGTGAGTGCGTACAGCAGGGTATCGATGTTGAGTGCCTGCCCGGTGCTACTGCTTTTGTACCCGCTCTGATTGACTCCGGACTGCCATGTGACAGGTTCCTCTTTGAGGGTTTCCTGCCACAGAAAAAAGGCCGCCAGACGCGCATCAACGCATTAAAGGATGAGCCCAGAACCATAGTGTTCTACGAGTCACCATTCCGTCTGGTCAAAGCGCTGGAGCAGTTCATCGAGGCCTATGGTCCCGACCGCCCGGTAGCCGTGTGCCGCGAGATTTCCAAGATCCACGAGGAGTGCGTACGTGGCACCCTCACAGAGGTTCTTGCCCATTTCAAGCAAAAAGAGCCCAAAGGAGAAATTGTAATAGTATTAGGAGGAGCCAACAGCTAATAGCCAATAGCCAACAGCCAAGGTATGAAAGAGGAATTCCAAGTCATAACCGAAAAGAAAGCCGAAACCGCCATACTGGTAGGCATCATCACCCAGGAGCAGGACGAGCGCAAGACACAAGAGTATCTTGACGAACTTGAGTTCCTGGCCGATACCGCCGGAGTCCACGTGATGCGCCGTTTCACACAGAAGATACCCCAGGCACTTGCCGCCACCTACGTAGGCAAAGGTAAACTTGAGGAGATGCGTGATTACATAAAACGCATGGAGGACATGGAGAATGAGGTTGGTATGGCCATCTTTGATGATGAACTCACCGCCAAGCAGATGTCGGCCATAGAAAACGTCCTGGGCGTCAAGGTGCTTGACCGCACATCACTCATTCTGGACATTTTCGCCATGCGTGCCCAGACTGCCCACGCCAAAACCCAGGTTGAGTTGGCGCAGTACCGCTATCTGCTGCCCCGTCTGCAGCGAATGTGGACTCACCTGGAGCGTCAGGGAGGTGGTTCCGGTGCCGGTGGCGGTAAGGGATCAGTAGGACTCCGTGGACCTGGTGAAACCCAGTTGGAGATGGACCGCCGAATCATCACCAAGCGCATCAGTTGGCTCAAGGAGCAACTGGCCGACATTGACCGCCAGAAATCAACCATGCGCAAGAACCGCGGCCGCCTTATCCGCGTTGCCTTGGTAGGTTACACCAACGTAGGCAAATCAACCCTTATGAACCTGCTCTCCAAGAGCGATGTTTTTGCTGAGAACAAGCTATTTGCCACACTTGATACAACAGTACGCAAAGTTGTGGTCGATAACCTGCCGTTCCTGCTCTCCGATACCGTTGGATTCATCCGCAAACTGCCCACAGACCTTGTGGAGTCATTCAAATCCACACTTGATGAGGTTCGTGAGGCAGACCTGCTTATACATGTGGTAGATATATCGCACCCCGACTTTGAGGATCAGATGAAGGTGGTTGACAAGACTCTGGCTGACCTTGGTGCGGGTGAGAAACCTATAATAGTGCTCTTCAACAAGATTGATGCATACACATGGGTAGAGAAGGAGGCCGATGACCTCACTCCCGCCACCCGTGAGAACATCACATTCGATGAGCTTGAGCGCACCTGGATGGGCCGCCTTAACGGCGAGTGCCTCTTTGTATCTGCCCTCAAAAAGACCGGCATTGAGAATATGAGAAAGGTACTATACGATAGAGTTAAGCAGTTGCACGTACAGAAATACCCCTACAACGATTTCCTCTACCCGGATACAGAACAATAATGTCACACAGAAAGCACAGATATCACAGAAATAAAAGATTTTAAGACCGTAAGGCCAACCTTTTCTGTGCTTTCCGTGATTTCTGTGTGAGATTAAAAAAAGAATTTTGAAATTAAAAATATAGAGTATGGCTAATTTTAAGTATGCGCCCATGTTCCAGTTGGGCAAGGACGAGACAGAGTACTATCTGCTCACCAAGGATTATGTAAGTGTAAGCGAGTTTGAAGGCAAACCCATTCTGAAGGTTCAGAAAGAGGGCCTGACCAAGATGGCCAACGCCGCATTCCGCGATGTAAGTTTCCTGCTGCGCCGCTCACACAACGAGCAGGTGGCCAAGATACTGCGTGACCCTGAGGCATCAGATAACGATAAGTATGTAGCACTCACCTTCCTGCGCAACGCCGAGGTATCGGCCAAGGGTAAACTGCCTCTGTGCCAGGATACCGGTACCGCAATCATTCATGGCGAAAAGGGCCAGCAGGTATGGACCGGATTCTGTGATGAGGAGGCACTTTCTGAGGGCGTATTCAAGACATATACCGAGGAGAACCTGCGCTACAGCCAGAACGCTCCGCTGGATATGTACAATGAGGTGAACACCAAGTGCAACCTGCCTGCACAGATTGACATTGAGGCAACTGAGGGTATGGAGTATCGTTTCCTGATGGTTACCAAGGGCGGTGGCTCAGCCAACAAGACATACCTGTATCAGGAGACCAAGGCACGCATCCAGAACCCCGGCACACTGATTCCGTTCCTGGTTGAGAAGATGAAGAGCCTGGGTACAGCAGCCTGCCCTCCCTACCACATTGCATTCGTAATTGGCGGCACCAGTGCAGAAAAGAACCTTCTCACCGTAAAATTGGCATCAACTCACTATTATGATTCACTGCCCACCACAGGTGATGAGACCGGCCGCGCATTCCGTGACGTAGAACTTGAGAAGCAACTCCTGCAGGAGGCTTACAAGATTGGTCTGGGTGCCCAATTTGGCGGTAAGTATATGGCTCACGATGTCCGCGTTATCCGCTTGCCGCGCCACGGCGCAAGTTGCCCCATAGGTCTGGGTGTAAGTTGCTCTGCTGACCGTAACATCAAGGCCAAGATAAACAAGGACGGTATCTGGATTGAGAAGATGGATGACAAACCATACGAACTGATTCCTGAGGAACTGCGTCAGGCCGGTGAGGGCGATGCCGTAAAGGTTGACCTGAACCGCCCCATGGCTGAGGTCTGCAAGCAATTGTCACAGTATCCCGTTAGCACACGTCTGAGCCTTAACGGCACAATCATAGTAGGCCGTGACATAGCCCACGCCAAGATCAAGGCACGCCTTGACGCAGGTGAGCCTATGCCACAGTACCTCAAGGAACACCCCATCTACTACGCAGGTCCCGCCAAGACACCTGCCGGTATGGCTTGCGGCTCAATGGGCCCCACCACAGCCGGACGGATGGACCCCTATGTTGATGAGTTCCAGGATCATGGAGGCTCAATGATTATGCTGGCCAAGGGTAACCGCTCCCAGGCTGTTACCGATGCCTGCAAGAAGCACGGCGGTTTCTATCTGGGTTCAATTGGCGGCCCCGCTGCCATCCTGGCCCAGAACAACATCAAGTCTATTGAGTGCGTTGAGTATCCGGAACTGGGTATGGAGGCCATTTGGAAGATTGAAGTTGAGGACTTCCCCGCATTCATTTTGGTGGATGATAAAGGAAATGACTTCTTTAAGCAATTGAAGCCTTGCACTGGTTGCAGCATTTTATAGTTAAACTTTAGCTAACAGCCAACAGCCAACAGCCAACAGCCAATGTTTTTTAGGAATATCATAGGACAGCAGGAGGTAATTGAGCGGCTTGTAAAGGACGCTCAGCGAGGCACTGTGCCCCATGCTCTGCTGTTCTGTGGTCCTGAAGGAACCGGTAAACTGCAGACAGCAATTGCTTTTGCACGCTATCTGCTCTGCCGCGACAAAGGCAGCGACACGGACTCCTGCGGCACCTGCCCATCGTGCGTAAAGATGGATAAACTTATCCATCCTGATCTGCACTTTGTCTATCCCGTCATAAACAAGAGCAAGACCGCCGGGCGCTCCACCATATCGGATGATGAGATTTCCACCTGGCGTGAGATGGTTACGGAGAACCATTACTTTGGATTTGAGGAGTGGCTGTCGGCCATTGATGCTGACAACAAGCAGGCCAGCATATTTGTAACAGAGAGTGAGTCTATCATGTCCAAACTGGCACTCAAATCAGTTGAGGGCGGTTACAAGATCATGATAATATGGCATGCTGATAAGATGAACCCGCAGTGCGCCAACTCCCTGCTCAAACTGCTTGAGGAGCCACCCGCCCAAACGGTGTTCATACTTACTACCGATGCCCCGGAGCAGATGCTGGAGACCATACTGAGCCGCACGCAGCGCATTGACTTCCGCCGCATTCCGGAGCAGATAATTGAGGAGCGCCTTACCGGAGCAGGCTACTCACTTGACCCCGATATGGCCGCCAGGATAGCACATTTCAGCGGAGGCAGTTGGCTCAAGGCAGTGAGTGCACTGCGTGTAAATGAAGAGAGTGAGGAGTTCTTTGACTATTTCACACAGTTGATGCGCCTCTCTTACGCGCGCCGCCTGAAGGATCTTAAACGGTGGTCAGAGAGCATTGCCGGTAATGGCCGTGAATGGCAGAAACGCTTTCTGGCATACTGTCAGCGCATGATTCGTGAGAACTTTATCTGCAATTTCCATCAGCCGGAACTCAACTATCTGACTGACCAGGAGCAGCAGTTCTCAGTCAAGTTCGCCCCGTTTGTAAATGAGACCAATATCATCGGACTCATGGATGTGCTGTCCGATGCCCAGAGAGATATAGAACAGAACGTTAACTCCAAGATGGTTTTCTTTGACCTGTCACTTAAGACCATCATGCTAATGAAACAATAATACTTTTAAAGGACAATGGATCAGGATTTCATACTAAATAACGGCAGCGGCGGTATATGCTGCAAGGGTTGCGGCCGCGGCATGGGCCAGTTGCACTCTTTTGACTATCTGGCAGGTGTACCCGGAGCCGATGACTGCGAATATGTTGAGGTTCAGTTCAAGAACACCCGCAAGGGATTCTTTATCAACTCCAACAATATCCCGCTTGAGAAAGGTGACATTGTTGCCGTTGAGTCCAATCCCGGCCACGACATTGGCACCGTAACCATGACCGGCCGTCTGGTCAAACTCCAGATGAAAAAGGCCAATCTGCGCCCTGACATTGAGATAAAGCGCATCTACCGCAAGGCACGTGAAGTGGATATGGAAAAGTATGCCGAGGCCAAAAGCCGTGAGCATGACACCATGATCCGCTCCCGCCAGATTGCCAAGGACCTGGGTCTGGAGATGAAGATAGGCGATGTTGAATACCAGGGTGACGGCCTCAAAGCCATCTTCTACTACATTGCTGACGGCCGCGTGGATTTCCGCCAACTCATCAAGGTTCTGGCCGATGCTTTCCACGTACGCATTGAAATGAAACAGATCGGTGCCCGTCAGGAGGCAGGCCGCATAGGTGGCATAGGCCCCTGCGGACGTGAACTGTGCTGCACCACCTGGATGACCAGTTTTGTATCAGTATCCACCGGCGCCGCACGTTTCCAGGACCTCTCCATGAACCCGCAGAAACTGGCAGGCCAGTGCGCCAAGCTAAAGTGCTGCCTCAACTATGAGGTTGATGCCTACGTAGAGGCACAGAAGGGATTCCCCTCACGCGACATTCCTTTGGAGACCTTAGACAACACATACTATTTCTTCAAGGCCGATATCCTTAACGGACAAATCTCATACTCTACCGATAAGGTCTTTGCCGCCAACGTGGAGACTATCACTCCCGAGCGTGCTCTTGAGGTAATAGCGTTGAACCGTAAAGGGCAGAAACCATTGAGCCTGGATGAGAATGCCGTTCACACCGACTCACGCATTGAGAATGACATCCTTACTGACGGTGACCTGTCCCGCTTTGACAAGAAGAAAAAGAAGAAAAAGCACCACAAGCCCAATCATGGTCCCCGTCCACAAGGACCTCAACAGCAGTAGTATATTCATGGGAACAGAAGAGGTATATAGTCTCTGAAACTACGCGCTTCGCGCTATCCCTCCCATCCCTAATAAGACGCTCTGGAAGGCACGAGTAAACTCCTACCTTCCAGAGCATCTTCTTAGGCACGGGCCCCTCCCGTTAAACTACGTTTTTCCTCCTCGTCGTTCGGTATAGAAAGCGAGCTTTCTATACTCTCACTTCCTTCGTCGGTTCACAAGCCCACGGGCGGCCATGGTTTTCAAGACTATATACCTTTTCTGTTCCGCTCACTTAGGAACTTTTTCAATATGAGGTTTTTCTCTCACAATCAATCCTAAGGAAGACTGTTAGGAGGATGGTAAAGCCCCAGAGCGAGGAGCCTCCGTAACTGAAGAAGGGGAGCGGGATGCCAATTACGGGCGTGATGCCCAACACCATACCTATATTAATAAATAGGTGGAAGAGCAGAATGCAGACCACAGAATAGCCATAGACCCTGCCGAATACTGAAGACTGCCGCTCTGCAAGCACAATCAGACGCAGCAGAAGCCCCAGATAGAGCAGCAGCACAAATACGGAGCCTTTGAACCCCTGCTCCTCACCAACGGTGCAGAATATAAAGTCCGTATCCTGTTCAGGAACATACTTGAGTTTGGTCTGGGTGCCTTTCATAAAGCCCTTTCCGGTAAGGCCGCCGGAGCCGATGGCTATGAGGGACTGATTCACATTGTACCCGGCACCCTTGGGATCATCCTCAAGGCCCAGAATCACGTTAATTCGGGTACGCTGATGAGGCTGCAAAATCTCATTGAAGGCATAATCAACTGAGAACAGATAGCCCACAGAACCGATGGCAAACAAAGCCACAAGCAGATATCGGCGGGCAATATCCTTAAAGGAACGGAAAATGATGTAAACGCTTGTCAGAACAATCAGTCCGGCCTGAAGCAGAGTCACTTGGAACGGTTTGACATACAGGGAGACTCCAAGGCCAATGAGCATTCCGCCCACTCCAATGCCGAGTACGGTAAAGGTAAAGCCACGGTTGCGCCGTGACATAAACCAGATCAGCAGTGTCTGCAGCAACTGAATGATGGTAAGCACAAGCCAGGTGCCCAGTTTGAACGGCTGCCCCTCAAAACTGACTGAACTGAACTTGAGTTCAAGTATAAAGAACAGAATGGCGCAGAAACCCACAAGCAGCACACTGCCCGTCATGCCCTCACGGTACATGACAAGCAGGAATGCCAGATAGACAAGTGCTGAACCTGTCTCATTCTGACCCACAATAAGCAGCATAGGTACCAGGAATATGCTGCAGGCCTTTAGCACGTCTTTCAGGTTTGAAGGATTGAAATCAAACCGGTCAACAAACTTGGCAAGTGCAAGTGCAGTGGCAAACTTAGCAAACTCGGCAGGTTGCAGGCTTACCGGGCCCAGATGAAGCCATGAACGTGAGCCCTTAGTATCAGAGGCAATGAATATTGTCACTATAAGCAAGAGCAGCAACAGGCCGTAAATGATATAAGCGTAAGAATTATAGAAAGTCTGCGTGATGAAAAGAATAACCGCTCCCAGGGCAAATGAACAGAGTATCCATACCATCTGCTTGCCAGGACGGGTTGCAAAAGAGAACAGATCAGGGTTCTCCAGGTCAGCGCTGGCACCGCAAATGCTGAACCAGCCGCATACCATGATGGCCATAACCAGCAGGACTGTGAGCCAGTCAAGTTTACCCAATATGCTACCGCTCCTCCTCTCCATAGTCAATTGACCTGTTTGAATATAGTTCAACTTTCTGCATGCTTGCCTCAGACAGGCAACCGTTAATGTACTGCTCCATCATCAAAGCACCGATAGGCACGCCATAGACGGCACCGAATCCGCCGTTCTCAACATAGACCGCAATGGCTATCTGCGGGTCATCCATAGGGGCGAATCCCATAAAAACGGAGTGGTCATTGCCGCGGTTCTGTGCCGTTCCGGTCTTGCCGCACACCAGATAGTCACTTGTATTGGCAGACCTGCAGGTTCCGTCTATAACCGACTGGCGCATACCCTGAACCACTATCTCATAGTTCTTTTTGTCAACATTCACATAGTGTGGAGTGATATATGCCGAATCAGGCTCCTCACCCTCAATGTAACTTACAACATGCGGGGTAATATAATAGCCACGGTTGGCTATGGTTGCACCCAGGTTGGCTATCTGGAGCGGAGTCAGCGTAACCTCACCCTGCCCTATGGCATTACTGATTGTGGTCAGTCCGTTCCATGATCTGTTATAGTGACGGTCATAATAGTCAGAGTTGGGAATCATGCCGCGTGCTTCACCCGGCAGGTCAACCCCAAGCGTATAGCCGAATCCCATATCGACCATATAGTCTTTCCAGACCGTAAGGGCATTTTGCGGCGTTCCGTACTTACTGGCTCCAATCATGTAGTAATAACCCCAGCAGAAATATCCGTTGCATGACGTGGCAATGGCAAAGTTCAATGAGAGAGGCGATGAATGGGCATGACATCCCACCCTCAGTCCCCTGAACACAAAACCTCCGGTGCAGGGATACTGTGTACGCGTATCAATTATCCCCTCCTGCAGGAACGTAAGAGCCTGTGATGTCTTGAACGTGGAACCCGGAGGATAGGTTCCCTGAATGGGCCGGTTAAGCAACGGCTTGTCAGGTCTGGCTGCAAGTTCCTGGAAGTGCTCGCCACGATGACGGCCTGACAGTTCCGAAGGATTGAATGTGGGCGATGACACCATGCACAGAATCTCACCCGTCTTGGGTTCTATGGCCACAATGCTGCCAATCTTGTTCTGCATGAGTTTTTCACCCAGCATCTGCAGTTCAATATCCAGGCCCAGTCTCAGATTACGGCCCGGCACGGCCTCTTTGTCATACTCACCATCATAATAACTGCCCTGAATGCGTCCATAGGCATCCTTAAGCAGCACCTCGGTGCCTTTCTCACCGCGCAACTTGGCCTCATAGTATTTCTCAACGCCCTGCTTGCCTATCACATCACCCTGGGTGTACCAACTGTCATTGTCAATCTCAGACTTTGACACCTCACCCAGATCACCCAACATGTGGGCGGCAGCCTCATAGTTGTACTTGCGTTGCTGACGCTGGTTTATACTGAAACCTCCAAAACGGTACAGATTCTCCCTGAAATCCGATATCTCATTAACCGATAACTGGGCCATGAACACCTGCTCAGTATAGGGAGAGTATCCGGGATTCTTGCGCAGGTTACGGATATCGGCCATGCGGCTGTCAAAATATTCAGGTGTTATGTCAAGTGAGCGGCAAAAAGCAAGAGTATCAAGATTCTTGACGTTACGCATAACCACCATGACATCAAATGATGGCTGATTGCTGACTATCATCCTGCCCTTACGGTCATAAATCACGCCGCGTGTGGGATAGACGGTACGGTAATAGAGAGCGTTGTTATCGGCCGAATAGCGGTATCTTGTATCAAGTATCTGAATCTGGAACAGGCGAATCACATACATCAGCACGACGGCTATAACCATTATGCCTATTACGAATTTCCTGTTGTCAAACCTGTGGCTATTCACCGTATCATGAACGTTTGGGAGCCGGTACCACGAATGAATATTCTGCCACTATCATCAGTATGAAAGTGAACAGGGAACTGAGAGCCACCTTCAACATCAGCACCTGCCAATCGCCCAACGGGATACTGCGAAGTATGAAATAAACGGTATGATGTAATACTGTAGAGAGTAACAGATAACCCGCAAACGGCCTGCCTCCCATTGAAACGGCTCCGGGAACCACTATATCATGACGGTCAACCGGAACGAACAGTTTTACCAGTCCCGGCTGGAACATGGCAAGAAGCGTTGCCGATGCCGCATTCAGGCCGGGAGTTCCTGAGAACATATCTATGAACAGTCCCAGAAAGAATGACCAGAGCAGGATACCTGAACGCGTCATGGAACTGTCAAACCTGACAATCATCCAGATATAGAAGAGCGGAGTAACATAACCGAACAGGGCTATCCTGTTCAGGAACAGCACCTGAATCAACGCCAATCCCAGCAAGGTGCCTGTTCTGCGAAAGAATGATACCGTCTCCATCTTTTAATCCTTTATCTCTCTGTACAACTCATCAATCTCAGGGTCCTGCATACGGGAATGTACATAAACCCATCCCAGATCAGACATATCGACAGACAATCTGACCTGAACCTTGAGCGTATATCCGTTTCTGGAATGCTCAACACTTGCTACAGTGCCTACAGGAATATCCTCTGGAAAGACCGATGAAAAACCGGTAGTGACAATCGTATCACCCTGCTCCACTGCCGAATGATACGGCATATCCACAATCTGGGCGATATAAGGGTCACCTCCGTTCCACTCAAGGAATCCGAAACTGTCACTCCCCTTGACCTTGCAACTGATACTGGTATTGCCGTTCAGCACCGGCATGACCAATGAATACCGGTTGCCTGCCACCATGACCACACCAACAACACCTTCAGGGTTATAGACGCCCATGCCCTTGGCAACGCCGTCACGGCTACCCTTGTCAATGGTAATGTAATTGTCATCATAGCGGACCGAATTGTCAATTACGCGGGCGGCTATAGTTCTTTCGGCCGACAGATTCCTGGCCGTCTCAACATACTGGCTGTCAGCAAGTTCATACAACATATTGCGCAGCCTGCTGTTCTCCTGTACAAGAACGGCGTTCTCTTTGCGCAGGCCAAAATACTGGGCCACGCCGGAACGCCACTCAAACAGGGTACCTGATACTATATTGGCCGACGTCATATATGCCTCTTTCTGACGGTCATTAAAACCGAACAGAAGTACCAGCGATAACGTCTCCAGCAGGATGAACAGGAAAACGTAGCTGTGCTTTACTATGAAATCAAGTAGAGAACGCACGGCTACTATGTAGGTTTATCTCATCAGGAATGAGAAACGGTCAACGTTCTTGAGTGCAATACCCGTACCTTTAGCCACACTGAGCAAAGGTTCAGTTGCAACATGGAACTCTATTCCTATCTTGTCAGACAGACGCTTGCTGATACCACGGAGCATGGAGCCGCCACCTGACAGGTATATACCGTTCTTGAGGATATCGGCATAAAGTTCAGGAGGTGTGTTCTCAAGTGCGTTCAGCACAGCACTTTCAATCTTGGCGATTGAACGGTCCAGACAGTGTGCAATCTCCTGATAGCAGATTGGAACTGACATGGGCAGAGCGGTTATCTTGTTAGGACCGTTTACGATGTATTCCTCAGGAGCATCATCACCCAGTTCAGTAAGGGCGGCACCCACGTTTATCTTGATACGCTCGGCCATACGCTCACTGACCTTGATGTTGTGCTGACGTCCCATATACTCCTGGATATCGGCAGTGAAATCATCACCGGCCACCTTGACGGAGTTGTTTGACACCAGACCGCCAAGTGAAATCACGGCAATCTCTGTTGTACCGCCGCCTATATCGACAATCATATTACCTTCAGGGGCCAGGACATCAATGCCGATACCTATTGCGGCAGCCATAGGCTCAAAGAGCATATAGACCTCACGTCCGCCGGCATGCTCGGCAGAGTCACGTACGGCACGCAGTTCCACCTCAGTACTGCCTGACGGTACACCGATAACCATCTTGAGTGAAGGTGAGAAAAGACGGCGGCCTGTATCAACCATACTTATCAGACCGCGCATCATCTGCTCGCAGGCATCAAAGTCGGCAATCACACCGTTACGGAGAGGACGGATCACGCGGATAGCCGTGTTGGTCTTTTCGTACATCAGTTTAGCCTGATTGCCCACAGCCACCATCTTATCGGTACGACTGTCAAGAGCAACTATTGACGGCTCGTTGACCACAATCTTGTCATTGTGCATTATGATGGTATTGGCGGTGCCAAGGTCCATCGATAACTCCTGTGTTAATGAAAACAGTCCCACTATAATATCAGTTATTTAGTTGTGAATCAATGTTTGAAGTGACGGAATCCGGTCATGACCATAGTCATGTCATGCTGCTCGCAGTAGTCAATTGACTCCTGGTCACGGACTGAACCTCCCGGATGTATCACATTCTTTACGCCAGCCTTGTCAGCCAGTTCAACACAGTCAGGGAACGGGAAGAAAGCATCACTTGCCATGGCTGCACCCTCAAGAGTGAATCCGAATCCATGCGCCTTTTCAACAGCCTGCTTAAGGGCGTCAACACGTGAAGTCTGACCTACGCCGCTTGCCAGCAACTGCTTGCCGCGTGCAAATACTATTGAATTGCTCTTGCTGTTCTTGACAATCTTGTTGGCAAAGAGCATATCCTCAATCTCATCATCGGTCGGCTTGCGTGAGGTTACCAACTTGAGTTCATCAGGGGTCTCAATCTTGGTATCCTTATCCTGTACCAGCACGCCGTTCAATGCGGAACGTACCAGTTTGACGGGCAGTTTCTGCTCCTTGCGTACCAGAATGATACGGTTCTTTTTCTGACCCAGTATCTCAAGGGCGTCAAAGTCATAGTCAGGAGCTATGATAACCTCAAAGAATATCTTGTTTATCTCCTCGGCAGTAGCCTTGTCAATGGGAGCATTGGCAATCAGCACGCCGCCGAATGCTGATACGGGATCACCGGCCAGAGCATCTTTCCATGCCTCAAGCAGTGTGGGACGTGAAGCCACGCCACAGGCATTGTTGTGCTTGAGAATGGCGAATGTAGTATCAGAGAACTCATCAATCAGGTCAATGGCTGCGTTTATGTCAAGCAGGTTGTTGTATGATATCTCCTTGCCGTGAACCTGGTCAAACATGGCATCCAGGTCACCGTGGAACACGCCATTCTGGTGAGGATTCTCACCATAGCGCATTGCCTTGTGACCGTCAAGAGCCAGACGGAAATGATCCTCATCATCACCTGCGAACCAGTTGTATATGCAACTGTCATAGTATGATGAAACGGCAAACGCCTCTTTGGCAAACCAGCGGCGCTCTTCAAGGGTAGTCTCGGCTCCGCGCTCGTTCAGTATGTCAAGCAGAGGCTTGTACTGGTCCTTGCTTGCCACAATCACTGAATCATTGAAATTCTTGGCACCGGCACGGATAAGTGAAATACCGCCTATGTCAATCTTTTCAATTATGTCAGCATCCTGAGCACCTGACTTTACGGTATCCTCAAAAGGATAGAGATCAACTATTACAAGATCAATCTCAGGGATATCGTAACTTGCCATCTGAGCCATATCGTTCTCCTCCTCACGACGGCCCAGAATGCCGCCGAAGATCTTAGGATGCAGGGTCTTTACACGACCACCCAGGATTGACGGATAGCCGGTAAGTTCCTCTACTGCCTGGCAGGGTACTCCAAGCGACTCTATGAAACGCTGGGTTCCGCCGGTAGAAATAAGTTTGACACCCTCCTGATGGAGTTTACTGATGATCTCGTCAAGGCCGTCCTTGTGGAAGACCGATATCAGAGCTGATGAAATTCTCTTAGTCTCGGACATTGTTCTTATATGATTTTCGGATTAATCTTTAATTGCGCGAAATTAACAATTTCCGCCTACTATACCAATAATATAGAGTGCAAATAATGAACAACTTTTATAATAAAACTAAAATGGAAACGTGAATTGAAACAAAAATCATACCTTAGCGCAAAATAACATTACTAACCATTGTTTTTTTTATACAAATCAATATGGACAGACGGGAATTCTTAAAGACTCTGGCAGCAGCAGGAGCACTCGTAACAGTCAAAAGCAGCGGTATGATGGACGTCATGGCAAGCACCATGCCTGCCACCGCAACCGCCTCTGAGGGCAATGCTGACCTTGCCGCCATCATGAACGGTGAGCCCGCAGCAATGCTTCAAGCCGCAATGAAAGAACTGGGCGGCATAGGCCGTTTCATAAATAAAGGAGACAAGATAGTTATCAAACCCAACATAGGATGGGACCGCACGCCTGAACTGGCCGGAAACACCAACCCTGATCTTCTGGTCGCTCTTATCAAGATGTGCCAGGATGCCGGTGCCGCAGAGATCAAGGTCTTTGACCACACCTGTGACAACTGGACCCGCTGCTATGACCACAGCGGCATTGAGGCTGCCGTCAAGAAGGCCGGTGCCACAATGGTATATGCCCATGAGAGATCCTCATACCAGCAGGTTGACATACCTAAAGGCAAGGCTCTCAAGAGCGCAGAGGTTCATAAAGCCATTGTAGAGTGTGACAAATGGATAAACGTTCCCGTGCTCAAGAACCACGGCGGTGCTCTCATGACCTGCGCCATGAAGAACCACATGGGCATAGTTTGGGACCGTCGCGCTTTCCACTCACGCGGTCTGCACCAGTGCATAGCCGATATCTGCACCTACAAACCGGCCGTTCTGCATATCGTTGACGCCTATCGCACAGTTGCCACCAACGGTCCTCAGGGCCGCAGCGCAAGTGACGTGGTACTGACCAAGGCCCTCTTTGCATCGGCCGATATAGTGGCTGTCGATACCGCCGCAGGCAAGTTCTTTACCCAGATAAACAAGAACATCAGTTTTGATGACATTGAGCACATTCCTGACGGACAGCAACTCGGACTGGGCACAATGGATCTGGAATCAATCAACGTAAAGAGAGTAAGACTGTAACCTGTTCAACAACAAACTCTCATTATGTTCAGAAAGATCAGGATTGCAGTTGCGATAGCCGTAATTGCCATACTTACCTTTGGTTTCATAGACTTTGCGGGGATTATTGACAACCCGCTGCTGCAAAAGATTCAGTTCGGTCCCGCACTGCTGTCATTAAGCATTGTAACACTGGTGTGCCTTATTGCCGCCACACTGCTGCTTGGACGCCTGTACTGTTCCGTAATCTGTCCGCTCGGCATTTTTCAGGATTTCTTTAACTGGTTGTCAAAGAAATTTGACAAGAAAAAGAAATACGGATACAAAACTGAACAGCCATGGCTGCGCTGGGGAGTGCTGGCAGTTCTGGTGATTGCATGGATATGCGGCTTTACCTTCCTGACAGGCCTTGTGGAACCTTACAGTGCATACGGGCGCATGGCCGATGAACTGTTCCGCCCGGTCTATCTCTTTGGCAACAACCTGCTTGCCACCATTTTTGAGAAATTCGGCAACTACAGTTTCTTTAAAGTTGTGATTTCACTTAAGTCCATAACGGCATTTGCGGTTGCCTTGCTAACCTTGCTGGTTGTAGGACATATATCATACCACTACGGCCGCACCTGGTGCAACGCCATCTGCCCTGTCGGCACTTTGTTAGGATTTTTCTCCCGTTTTTCACTCTTGCGCATACGCATAGACAAGGACAAGTGCAACCACTGTCTGGCCTGCCAGCGCAAGTGCAAGGCCTATTGCATAGACTCAAAAAACCAGGCCATAGACTACTCACGTTGCGTTGACTGTTTTGACTGCATTGATGCATGCAAGCAGAAAGCGCTCTCTTTCGGTCCTGTAAAATGCAGCAAAGCCCCAAATGAGAATCAGACCGACAGCGTTGATGAGTCAAAGCGTCAGTTCCTTAAATCAACGCTGGTCATTGCAGCCCTTGCTCCTGCCGCCCTTGAGGCCAAGGTAACGGGTAAGAAGGATGAGCGTGTGCCCATGTCCCCTCCCGGCTCCATAAGCCACAGGAACCTGCTTCAGCACTGCACCGCCTGCCATCTGTGCGTCAGCAAGTGCCCAAGCCATGTGCTCAAACCGGCCGGTATGGAATACGGTCTGGGTGGAATAATGCAGCCTGTCATGAAATTTGATGACGGCTACTGCAACTATGACTGCAACCTTTGCAGCCAGGTATGCCCTGCCGGTGCAATCAGACCGCTTACTGTTGAGCAGAAGCACAGCACCCAACCGGGCCGCGTGGTATTCAACAAGGATATCTGCGTAGTGAACGTGAACCGCACCAGTTGCGGAGCATGTGCCGAGCACTGTCCTGTACAGGCTATCCACATGGTTCCGTTTGAGGGCGGTCTGACTATTCCTCAAACCACTCCTGAACTGTGCGTGGGCTGCGGCGGATGCGAATACATCTGCCCCGTCAAGGCTGTACATATTGAGGGTAATCCTGTACATCTGGAGGCTAAAGCCCCTGAGCAGGACAACAACATCCAAACAGACAATTTCGATTTCGGTTTCTGAAATCAGTCTCTGTAGAAGATGAGAATTGGATTGGAGTCTTCAGTGACCGACGGGAACAGCCTGCGGTAATGCTCATTGTCAAGAATCATACCGGAATCCAGGAACCCGATAAGCGTGCCCTCAGAGCATCCCACAAGGTACGGGAATGATTCAACATTCTCCATCATATACTTGAAGTCACTTGTATATACATACATGCGGTAACTGGTCCAGTCTTTCTTGTCAACAAGCGTCATGACCAGGTTGGCACCATAGTTGGTTGATACAAAGTAAAGGAACCTGTCAGTTTCCAGATAGCCGCACTTGGTGTATTCCCTTTCAGGATTGGTAAAGACCTTGTCACTCTTTTTAAGGTCATCGGGAATGACTATATCGGTAGTCATATGGCAAGTGACTGAAATGGTATCGGCCGAATAATGATAGAAAAGATCATTATCCTCAACTCCCATGAAACCTATCATACCCGGGTTGATATGATTCAGGTATGGGTTGTTTATGCTGACATGGGCAAAATCAGGATCATACTCCAACAGTTGCTCAATAAACTTTCCGTCAGGATCAGTACGCCATAATCCACGGCGGTAATTACGTCCGGAATACTTTATCGGATTGGTGAACAGAAAATCACCGTTGGGCATTACGGCAAAATCTGTTACAAAATCATCAATCGCAACCTGCCTTTTGAAAGTGCCGTCAAAATCATACACCAGAACCTTGTTGTTATGACCATCCATAATGTACAGTTCGTTCGTTGAACGAAGCACATCAAAGCGGTCTATTACACGGTAGTTGCCGGTACCTTTGCCCCTATGGTCAAAACGGCTCAGGAACTTACCCTCACTGTTAAAGAAATAGAGGACATCGGCCGAACGGATAATGATTGTATCACCGAATGAAACCACGACATCAACTGAACTGACCATACTTTCAACACCGGCATTCTCCAGATAAATGGTGTCAATTGATGAGCACATCTTTGACAAAAGGGGATATTCGGTAGGATCATCATGAAGAAGCGGGACATTGATGTCATGCAGACAGGTAAAGCAAGGCTCTTTTTTCTGCTTGCATCCGATCAGGAAAGACAAGCATAACAGCAATGAGAACATACCCATTGCAACCTTAATGTCTGACAGCCTGAGATTCCTTTTCATTTCGGGATGCGAAGATATACAATATTGAGCAAACATTAACACATGTTGGCAAAAAAAAGAGCCGGTCCGCATAGGAACCGGCTCTCTATAATCATCAGAGTAATAATTATTTCTTTGCAGCGTGCTTAGCCTCAATCTCCTTGTTCATCTCATCAAGTCTCTCATCGGTAAGAGGATACTTGAATACCAGATATCCTACTACGACAAGAAGAACTGCAGGAATGATGGTTGTAAAGATAAGGATTGCATTCTGAACAGTCGGATTATAATCACTCAGGTGAGTATAATAAGCATTTACCGGTGCGCTGATGAATGATGCCAGGAACACAACGATAAAGATGCTCAGTACCAACTGCAGGCACTTGTTTGCCTTGAACTCCTGCCACATCTCACCGAATGAAACGGGTTTTTCAGGAGTGGTGGTGATGTTCTCCTTGCTGCCCATGAAGCAGAGAGTAAGCAGAACAAAACCTACAATTGCAAAGATGCAAGTTACAGTGAACCATGCCTTGGGATCAGTAGGCAGCGCTGACTCCTCACTGGCCAGGTTGAAGCCGATAAGGCCCATCACCCAAGGAGTGATGAAACCTGCAAGTGAGAAACCGGCCTTGAAAGCAACGCCTGCCAGAGCGTTAACGGTAGCAGCAGGACGGTTGCCTGTACGGTACTCAGCATCAGTAATTACCTCAGGAACAAGAGCCCACATGAGTGAACCTACCAGCAGACCTACACCGGTCAGAACCTTTGCACCCTGAACAATTATATTGCAATTCTGAACATCAAAGAACTTACCGATGATGAACAGTGTGATGAATCCTACAAGACCTACTGAAAGAAGCAGATAATAAAGTCCTTTCTTTCCGAACAGTTTCTTTAAGACAGGAAGTAAAGGCAGGATTATGAAGGCAGGGATTGTACCGATAGCCATGAATACAGCCTGGTTCCAGTCAACGGCAATACCCACGCACATAGCAAGTCCGATGGGGAAACCGGCCTGAACGACAATCTGGCCGATATTGGCGCAAACCATACGGGTTGAAGTAAGAATAAGAACCTCATCGTTATCACGGGTCATTGAAGCCATGATAGAGCCGTAAGGTATATTCACTACTGAGTAAATCATGCTGAGCAGGGTGTAACTTACTGTAGCATAGACAATCTTACCGGTCATGCCCCATGTGGCTACGGTCGGAAGCATCAGGAAGCAGGCAGCAACCGTAAGAGGAATACCACCGTACAGAAGATATGTACGATACTTGCCTAACTTGGGATTGTGGTTATCAATATATTTTCCGACTACAGGACTCCAGAAACAGTCAAGGAGTCTTACTGCAAGAATAAGTCCGCTTACAAATCCGGGGTTGATTTTGAGTACTGTGCAGAGGTACAGCATCAGGAAACATGCAACCGTCTGGAAGATAAGATTCTGGGCAAGGTCACCGGAACCGAAACCGATTCTCTGGCCCCAACTCAGTTTGTAATAACCGTTGTTAACTTCGTTTGCCATAAAAATGATTTTATTGATTAATAATTTTGGTTAATCTGTTTTTTGAGCCCACAAACTTACACAAAAAATGTAAGGAAACAACATTTATTGCCCGGTTTCCATCAGTTTGACAGCCCTTTGTATTGTCTCATCAAGTTCCTGTATCACCTGATAATATGCATTCATTCCCCAAATCATACGGGCAATGGTTGCCTTAAGTTGAGTCTTGAATATGGCCAGGCTCTCGTTATACTGCTCTTCATCATACTCCACATTGGCGTCTTTGGCCTTGTCAAGGAACATCCTGAGCACATCGGGGCCCACCTCAAAACCCTTCCGGTACTCCTCAAAAGTCTTGAAGCGGCGCTGCAGCATTCTGCGGTTACGTTCAGTATATTGCATTGACGTCTGAAGCACCACGTTCTTGGCGGTGACATTCCGATAATACTTGTTGGTACGTGTGGTGTCAAGCGGTACAAAGACATCGGGCATGATGCCTCCGCCGCCATATACGGTGCGATGCTTTATTATGGTGCTGTACTTGAGCGAATCAGGGAAATGAATGCTGTCAGGGTTGGTCAGTTCACCATGATGCAGGCGTTCCATGATATCATCACCGTAATCCACATCCTTGCCGTAAGGTTTCTGGATACAGCGGCCTACCGGAGTAAAGTACTTGGCAACGGTAAGGCGTATGAGCGAACCGTCATGGAACTCAATGGGACGCTGTACAAGGCCTTTTCCGAATGAACGGCGGCCCACAATGGTGGCACGGTCCCAGTCCTGGACGGCTCCAGAAACAATCTCACTGGCCGATGCTGAATACTCGTCAATCAGCACCACCAGTTTGCCGTCACGGAAATGTCCGCGACCGTCAGCCACATAACCGCTCTTGGGTGAACGGCGCCCTTCTGTATAAACCACCATCTGGTCGCGGCCCAAGAACTCGTTCGCAATACCAACTGCAGCCATGAGCAGTCCGCCGCCGTTACCCTGAAGGTCAAGTATAAGTGATGTGGCACCCTGTGAGCGCAGTTCTGACAGTTTGGTCTCAAACTCCTCAACCGTAGTTGCCCCAAAACTGGAAATCTTGATGTAGCCTATTCCCGGTTTGATCATATAGCCGGCGTCAACGGTATTCACGGGAATCTTGTCACGGATCACGATAAAATGAATCAGGTCATCAACGCCACGGCGGCATATTCCCAGGTCAACCTTGGTTCCCTTGGGACCGCGCAGACGTTTCATTATGGTCTCCTGTGACATCTTTACACCGGCAATGGCAGTATCATTGACAGTCACAATGCGGTCGCCTGCCAGGATACCCACCTTTTCAGAGGGACCGTCAGGAATCGGCTGCACAATGAAAAGCGTATCTTCAATCATATTAAACTGAACGCCGATGCCCTCAAAAGAGCCCACCAGAGTCTCACTTGACTTGTCATTCTCCTCGGCCGTAAGATATGTGGAATGGGGATCCAGTTCCTCAAGCATACCTATAATGGCCTGCTCTACCAATTTCTTTTCATCAACCTCCTCAACATAGAGAGCCGAAATGGCACCCTCGGCCACCAGCAGTTTCTGCAGTTCGGCATCAATGGCCGTAGCCTGGGGCTGCGGCTGACGCTGCACCTGTGGCTGTGGCTGGCGCTGGATTTGCGGCTGTACCTGACGCTGCGGCTGAGGCTGTGTCAAGCCGCGTCCCGGCTGAGCAAGGACTGAAAGCGGAATCATTCCGGCTAACAGCAAGATATATCTCAGTTTCATTTTTTCTGGAAATATGGTTTGAATGTTTCTATTATCAGGCTATCTACAGGGCGGCCGAATGAATGCATCTCACGCACCAGGCTGCTGCTTACATGCTGCATGGACTCCTCTGACACAAGTATCACGGTCTCAACACCCTCAATTGAACGGTTGGCATAGGCAAGACCACGTTCCTTGTCATAGTCAGTCACTGAACGTATGCCACGCAGAATGGCATCACAACCATACTGACGCACCGCATCGACTGTCAGCCCTTTATATATCGCCACAGATACCCTGGGATTGTCTTTGTAATATGAGCGTATGGCCTCCTCACGCACATCAGCACTAAGCAGCGGTGATTTTTCACCGTTTATGCCGATGGCTATCACCACCTCGGCGCCCAACTTGAGGGCACGCTCCACAAGGTCTGCATGACCTGTTGTGAACGGGTCGAATGACCCCGGAAAAAACAGTTTCATAGTCCTTTCTGTTCTTTAAAATTTCTCTCCTTCATCCTCATCAACGATATCCTCCTCAACAACCAGGTTGTCAATGATAAAGTTCTGACGTTCCATGGTGTTCTTACCCATGTAGAATGACAAAAGGTCATCAACGGCATCGGTCTTTTTGAGTGTCACCATCTCAAGACGCATGTCAGGGCCGATGAAATTCTTGAATTCATCGGGTGAAATCTCACCAAGTCCTTTGAATCGGGTTATCTCAGGATTTGGAGAGAGTTTCTCAATGGCCTGGCGTCGCTCCTCCTCGGTATAGCAGTAGATGGTCTCAAACTCACCTTTCTCTGTAACCACGCCGTCAACATGACCGGCGGGGCCTTTTTTCTTTTTGCGTTTGTTGCGCACGCGGAACAGCGGGGTCTGCAGGATATAGACATGACCTTTTCTGATCAGTTCAGGGAAGAACTGCAGGAAGAAAGTAATCATGAGCAGACGTATGTGCATGCCGTCAACATCGGCATCGGTAGCCACTATTATCTTGTTGTAGCGCAGGTCATCAAGGCCCTCCTCTATGTTCAGGGCTGCCTGAAGCAGGTTGAACTCCTCATTCTCATAGACCACCTTCTTGGTAAGACCGTAACTGTTCAGGGGCTTACCGCGCAGGCTGAATACGGCCTGAGTGTTCACATCACGGCTCTTGGTTATTGAGCCGCTCGCAGAGTCACCCTCAGTAATGAAAATGCAACTCTCCTCCTGGCGGTCACCACGTGTATCGTTCAGGTGTATGCGGCAGTCTGCCAGTTTGCGGTTGTGCAGATTGGCTTTCTTGGCACGTTCACGGGCCTGCTTGGTTATTCCGGCTATCTCCTTGCGCTCCTTTTCTGACTCAAGTATCTTTTTGAGTATGACATCGGCCACCTCTGAATCCTTGTGTAGCAGGTCATCAACCTCTTTCTTTATGAAATCACCCACAAACTTGTTGAGTGACACGCCGCCGTTGGGGCTCATTGTGGTAGAGCCCAACTTTATCTTGGTCTGGCTCTCAAACACCGGCTCTTCAACGTTCAGGGCTATGGCAGCCACAATGCCGTTACGTACATCGCCCAGTTCAAAGTTCTTGCCGTAGAACTCCTTGATGGTACGGGCTATGTGCTCCTTGAATGCGCTCTGATGTGTTCCGCCCTGTGATGTGTATTGGCCGTTCACAAATGAATAATACTCCTCACCGTACTGGTTGGTATGGGTAAATGCTATCTCAATGTCCGTACCCTGCAGATGGATTATCGGATAGAGGCTCTGGGCACTCATTCGTTCACCGAGCAGATCCTCAAGACCATTGCGCGACATGAAACGCTGCCCGTTGTACATGATGGTAAGACCAGTATTCAGGTAGGTATAGTTCCTGAGCATGGTCTCGATTATGGCAGGACGGAACTGATAGCCTGTAAACAACTGCTCATCAGGTTCAAATATCACCTGCGTTCCGTGTTCATCGGCACTTGGAACAGTCTCGTCAGACATCAGTTTGCCGCGCTCAAAACGGAGCGTACGCACCTGACCCTCACGCCAACTGCTTACAACAAAACTACGGCTCAGAGCATTTACCGCCTTAAGACCGACGCCATTCAGACCAACGCTTTTCTTGAACGCCTTGCTGTCAAACTTACCGCCGGTGTTAAGCATGCTCACAGCCTCGACAAGTTTGCCCTGCGGAATACCGCGACCGTAGTCACGTACAGAAACGCGTCCTGTATCAGTCAGGTCAATATCAATGCGTTTGCCAGTGTTCATACGGAACTCATCCACACTGTTGTCAATAATCTCCTTGAGCAGCACGTAGATACCGTCATCGGCCTGTGAGCCGTCACCCAACTTGCCAATATACATACCTGGACGGTTACGGATATGCTCCATATCGTCCATGTGACGTATGTTATCCTCATTGTACTGCACCTCAGGCGGTCTCTGGTCAAATAATTCGTCTGTCTCTGCCATATATCTTTATTATACTATTCAAATAAAAACGTCAAAAATCCAAAGCCAACAGCCAATAGCCAACAGCCAATAGCCAATAGCCAATAGCCAACAGCCAAAGTCATATCATCCTGTAAAACACCGCCCTCCGCCTGACAATCTCAGAACCGGGAAAATAACTCCACAGGGACTGCATCTTTACATTGGTTTCAAGTTCCGGGTTGCTCTCTCCATAGGCGCATCCTACCGAATTGATCAGTGAGGTTACATTGTTGGTCAGGATAGCAAGCACGCCCTTGTCCTGATACTCCGGTTTAACTGCCACAAAAAGCATCTCTACAAGGCTTGAACTCTTAGGCCTCAGAGCGCTTAATATACGCCACCAGCCAAACGGAAACAGGCGACCTTGTGATTTATGCAGGGCCATGGCGATTGACGGCATGGTAAGTGCGCAAGCCACAACGTCATCATTACTGTCAAGAAGAATTGTCACAAACTTTCTGTCCAGCATGAACAGGTAACGCCTTACGAATATGTCAATCTGCTTTTCTGAAAACGCCGAGTAACCATACAGCGGAGCGTATGCCTCATTGACAAGGCGGAACAGTTTGTACGCATACTTTCTGGCCTCTTTTGTCTTGCTGCGCCCGTAAACAGCCAGATGCAGGTTATAACGCTCCATGACAATCTTGGACAGGCGCTGTATCTTTTCAGGAACAGGATTCGGAAAATGTACGAACCATTCAACCCATTTTGCCGATGTCTCCAGCCCCAACCTTTTCATGTGCTCCGGGTAATAGGGGTAGTTGTATATGGTTGCCATTGTGCTTATGCGGTCAAAGCCGTCAGTAAGCATTCCTTCAGGATCAAAATCAGTAAAGCCGAAAGGTCCCTCCAGCCGGTTCATGCCACGTTCCTTTCCCCACTCAGCCACAGCATTCAGCAAAGCCTCTGACACCCTGATGTCATCAATGAAATCAATCCATCCGAACCTTACGGTCCTGACGTTCCACACATCATTTGCCTTATGATTGATGATTGCGGCGACGCGCCCCACCACCTTTCCGTCAATCAGCGCTATGAACGGCTGAGCCTCACAGAACTCAAAGGCCGCATTCCTTGAAGGGGTGAAAGAGTTTTTGGTATCACCTATAAGGTCAGGAACCGAGTATGGGTTATCCTTATAGAATTTGACGTTGAACCTGGCAAACCTGCGCAAATCCCTGCGGGTCCTGACCGGTACAACTGATATATTGCTGACTGACATCTTATCCTCCTGAATTCAATTCAGCGAAGATACTAAAAATAACAATGCCCTGGATGGCTTATACACAAAAAAACAATCCATTCTCAGCGAATGGATTGTGGGCCATCTAGGGCTTGAACCTAGGACCTCCAGATTATGAGTCTGTTGCTCTAACCAACTGAGCTAAAAGCCCGGAGAAGGAATCATCGGCCTGAACCGACGTCATCATTCGGGTGCAAAAGTACTCCATTAACCCGAAATTGCAAAGTTTTGAAGCAAAAAATTCCGTTGGCCCGCTTATCTTGATTACTTTTGCAGTCTGAAACAAGCACAGTCACATGACCATACCCGATCCGCAGAACAACAGATACGCCGCAACGATAGGATTCTTTGACGGAGTCCACATGGGGCATGTACACCTGCTGCAGCAACTCAAAGACATTGCTGCACAGCGCGGTCTTAAGAGCATGGCCATAACGTTTCCTGAGCATCCGCGCCAGATACTGCAGTCCGATTACCGTCCGCGCCTGCTCTCAACCCCAGAGGATAAGATGAAACTGCTTGAAAAGACAGGCATTGACTACTGTTTCCCTCTGCATTTCACAACGGCGATAGCCGCCATGGATGCACGCAGTTTCATGACTGATTTCCTGCAGAAAAGACTTGGCGTAGAGACACTGCTTGTAGGTCATGACCACCATTTCGGACATGACACCAATCTTACCGTTGATGACTACAGACAGATAGGCAATGAGATAGGAATGGAGGTTATTCCTGCCTCTGCATATCTTTATGAGGGCAGTCCCGTAAGCAGTTCCCGCATTCGCCGTGAACTGGTGGCCGGAAACGTCAAAGCGGCCGCAGCCATGCTGGGATACAGATATACCCTGTGCGGTACCGTGATACACGGGCTCCAGAACGGCCGCAAGATGGGATTCCCCACCGCCAACCTGGGTCCCTACTGCGAGTTCATGCAGATACCGGCCGACGGGGTTTACGCCGCACTGGCAACAGTTGACGGCGAGACCTGGCCCGCCATGGTCAACATCGGATTCCGCCCCACCTTTGAGGGTAAGGCCCGCACCATTGAGGCGCATCTGCTGGGATTTGACCGCGACATCTATTTTCATGAACTGACCATTGAATTCAAAGATTTCATCAGGGCTGAGCGCAAGTTTGCCTCACCTTATGAACTGGCTGCTCAACTTGAAGCAGACAGGCGTCTTACACAACAAGTGATTGACAACAAATAAGACAACAATATGGGCAAGATCAGAAAAACTCTAATTTCCATAGGTCTATGGGGACTGTTACAGATAATTGTAGGTATCACGTTTGCCATTGTGTCCAAAATCAGAGGCGTTGATTACCTGGACATTATGGCTCCCGCATTGCTCATATCGAACCTGACCTTTATAATTATACTTTGGATCATACGGTTCTATAAGATAAAGGAACTTGGACAGAGCGTACCCTCAATAGTGTTGCTTATGTCACTTGTGTTGGGATTCTGTGCACTGTACGCAGTTGATATCCTGAGCATGCCATTCAATCTGCCAAATAACATGGCAGCCGTTTTTGATGCAATGGTAAAGAACAAATGGGGCTTTCTGTCAATCGCCATAGTCGGCCCCATTGCCGAAGAGGTACTGATGCGTCGTGTAATCCTTACAGAGATAGCCCAGGCTACCGGAAAGAAATGGTGGGGTATTTTTGTTTCGGCCTTTCTTTTTGCCTTGATTCACGGCAACCCTCTCCAGATATTCTTTGCCCTGCCTGCAGGAATACTCCTGGGCTGGCTCTACTGCAAAACCGGCAGACTGATTGTTCCGATATGCGTGCACATCATGAACAACAGCATTTCATTCTTCTCAATAAAGTCAGGAGAGCAGTCCGATATGCAGTTTACTGACACATTGACTCAGGTCATACTTTATGCCTGCATTGCTGTCACAGTTACACTGGTCATCTGGTTCAACATCTATTACAGCCGTCATGAGACAGATACGGCCCTGCCAATTGATGACAAGGCCGTTCAGGTTATTCAGGATGAACCTGTTGCGGAATCAGAACAGCAACAGGTTACAGAGCAATAGTAGTGCCTGTAAGTTTGTCAAGTGACTCAGCCTGAGTAATCAGGACCGATGACACACCGGCCTGCAGGGCATTGAAAGCGTTCTGAATCTTGGGAATCATACCTCCGCTAATTGTGCCGTCCTGCACCAGGCGCGGAAAATCATAGTATGAAATATACGGAATGACACTGTTGTCATCATCCTCATGCAGCAGCACGCCCGGCTTTTCAAAGCAGAATATCAGCGTAACCTTGAACATTGAGGCAAGCGCCTTGGCAGCCTCACCGGCTATGGTATCGGCATTGGTGTTGAGCAACTGGCCCTTACCGTCATGGGTAAGCGGAGCAAGCACGGGAACAATGCCCTTCTCTATCAGACTGGCCAGAAAACCGGCATTGACCTCCTTGGGATCACCCACAAAACCGTAGTCAATCTCCTTGACCGGACGCTTGTCAGAGCGCATCACGTTGCAGTCTGTACCTGTAAGTCCGATGGCGTTGATACCCTCGGCCTGCAGTTTGGCCACTATGTTCTTGTTTACCAGTCCGCCATAGACCATTGTCACCACGTCAAGCATATCGGCATCGGTAATACGGCGACCGTCAACCATCTTGCTCTCTATACCCAGACGGGCAGCCATGGCTGTTGCGGAACGACCGCCGCCATGCACAAGCAGTTTGTTGCCCGGTATTGCCTTGAAGTCTGCAAGCAGACGCTCCAGAGTTTCAGGTTGTTCAACTATCTTGCCTCCTACCTTGACTATGACAAGTGACTGTTTCATATTATGTATCTGTTATTTCAAATTCAAAAGTCCTTCAATATACTTCACTGTTTCCGATATCTGGTCACGGCTCTCCAGGCGGTCTCCGGGGCAGATATATTCCGCCTTCAGGTAACCTGGCTCACGCCGGCGGGTCTCGGATTCTATGAACGCAGAGAGTTCATCATCGGTCTTGCCTGCAATAAGCGGCCTTGTAGCGCTGGCAGCCTTAAGACGGCGCAGCAGAGTGTCATTGTTGCATTTCAGATAGACCGTCTGCCCCTGTGCAAGCATGTAATCCATATTGTCACCGATGAGCGGCGTAGAGCCTCCGCATGATACTATCACATCATTGAACTCACCTGCCTCACGCAGCAGACGGCTCTCAATCTCACGGAATCCCTGCTCGCCACGGGTTGCAAATATCTGGCTCACGCTTTTCATATACCTGCGCTCAATATACTGGTCCAGGTCTATGAAAGAGATACCCAGATCTTTAGCCAGAGCCTTACCGAGAGTGGTCTTGCCCGCTCCCATAAAACCCATCAGAAAAACCCTGGTCATTGGCCTGATCAGCTTTTCTTGGTCTTGAATATCCTGCGTTTCGGAGCGCCTCCGGTCTTCTCTATCTGACGCTTGATGATATCCATGCATTCATCTTCAGTCAGAGTTGTGGGGTCAACGCTCTTTGATATCTTGTAGTTGCTTCCCTGATATGCTATGTAGGCACCGTACCGGCCGTTCATGATCTCAATGTCAGCATTGCCGGGGAATGTCTTGAGCACTTTCTTGGACTCAGACTCACGCTTGTTCATTATCAGTCTGACAGCCTCGTCAAGAGTGATGGTAAGCGGATCAGCCACACCGTTAAGTGACACGTAGAATTTGTCATGACGAATGTAAGGTCCGTATTTTCCGGTACCCACACTTACCGTGCTACCCTCAAACTCACCCAATGTACGTGGCAGACGGAACAGTTCAAGTGCATCATCAAGAGTGATGGTTTCAATTGTCTGACCCTTTTTCATCTGGGCAAAACGCGGCTTATCCTCATCATCGGCACTGCCTATCTGGACAATGGGACCGTAACGGCCAATCTTGACTGATACGGGCTTGCCTGAGATGGGATCAGTACCCAATATGCGCTCACCCACCTTATGCTCGTTCTTAAGGGCCATGGCGTTGTTCACGGCAGGATTGAACTTGTCATAGAAAGTGCTGATTACGCTCTTCCACTGCTTGTCACCTTCGGCTATATCATCAAACTCCTTTTCAACCTGAGCGGTAAAGTTGTAGTTCATGATATCGGGGAAATAATCGATAAGGAAATCATTTACGACCATACCGATGTCTGTGGGCACCAGTTTTGACTTTTCAGTGCCGTAAACCTCAGTGATTGTCTGCTCCTTGATTTCACCGTTCTCAAGGCGCAGCATGTCACAATCGCGCTTGCTGCCCTCAATATCCTCACGCAGAACATATTCGCGCTGCTGTATGGTTCCTATTGTAGGAGCGTATGTTGAAGGACGTCCTATGCCAAGTTCCTCCATCTTGTGAACCAGAGCGGCCTCATTGAAACGCTGCGGATGCTGGGTGAATCTCTCATATGCAGATATCTGGCTGAAACTGAGATTCTCTCCCTTCTTGAATTCCGGCAATCCCTGAACCTCCTGTGATTCGGCTGAATCATCATCGCGGCTCTCACGATATACGCGCAGGAAACCATCAAACTTGACAACCTCACCGGTTACAGTAAACTCACCTTCAATCTGAGGTGATGTGATTGACACTATGGTCTTTTCTATCTCGGCATCGGCCATCTGTGATGCTATGGTACGCTTCCAGATCAGTTCATACAGTCTCTTTTCAGGTGCGGTTCCGTCAATTGTCTGGTTCTCCATGTAAGTGGGGCGGATAGCCTCATGAGCCTCTTGGGCACCCTTGGCCTTCTGGGTGTATTGGCGGCTCTTTACATACTCATCACCCATTGTTTCTGCTATCACCTTGCTGCATGAATCAATGCAAAGGGTTGAAAGGTTCACAGAGTCAGTACGCATATAGGTAATCTTACCTGACTCGTACAGACGCTGAGCAAGCATCATGGTCTGCATTACGGTGAACCCGAACTTACGGGTTGCCTCCTGCTGCATGGTTGATGTTGTAAATGGCGGTGAAGGCAGTTTCTTTATGGGTCTGGTAGTTATCTCATTCACCGTAAACTGGGCGTCCTTGCATTTCTCAAGGAATGCATAAGCCTCCTGCTTGGTCTTGAAACGGCCGTTGTAATCTGCACGGACATCATGTTCAACACCGGCATGCTTCAGTTTGAAAATGGCTACCACCCTGTATGATGCCTCGGGTACAAACTCCTTGATCTCACGTTCACGCTCCACAATCAGACGTACGGCTACAGACTGTACGCGGCCTGCAGAGAGTGACGGCTTGACCTTGCGCCAAAGGATTGGTGAAAGTTTGAAACCCACAATACGGTCCAGCACGCGGCGGGCCTGCTGTGCATATACCAGATTGGTATCAATGTCACGCGGAGTCTCTATAGCGTGCAGTATGGCATTCTTGGTAATCTCATGGAAAACAATACGCTTGGTCTTTTCCGGCTTGAGCCCCAATGTCTCAAAAAGATGCCAACTGATGGCCTCTCCCTCACGGTCCTCATCAGACGCCAGCCATACCATCTCGGCCTTCTTGGCTGCCTCCTTGAGTTCGCTTACCACCTTCTTTTTGTCAGATGGTATCTCATATATGGGTTCAAACGTATCTATGTTAATACTCAGGTCTTTCTTTTTCAGGTCACAGATATGTCCATAACTTGACATAACCTTATAGTCAGAACCTAAAAATTTCTCAATTGTCTTGGCCTTGGCCGGAGACTCAACAATAACCAGATTCTTCTGCATGATATTCTAATTATGAATTGCCCTAAGGCGCGGCAAAAGTAGAATAAAAAATAGATATAGAAAAAGCGAACGGACAGAAAAAAATCTGTCCGCTCACCTTATTAAATATTTATTTAATAAAAGAATTTAAAATCGGTATGATGCCCCGAGCATGAAGGCGGGTTTAAGAGAGCGATATCCGGCATAGTAATAGAAATCACCACCCATCAGATGCTTGACCGATGTGTAGAATGACAAACGGTCATTGTAGTCATAATCAACAGTAAATGAAAAATCGTTCACTGTAGGCATGGATTTGCCCATCACCCAATGGAATAACATAAACCTGTAGGAGAACATTGCGTCAAGCCCCTTCATTATATTCACCCTTCCAAACGCATTTGCATCAAAAGCAGGCTTAAGGTCCATCTTGTGGCCGCGGTAACTGCCTATATAGTTGGAATAGGTCAGATCAATTTTGAACTGGGTCTTGTCAGAGAAATGCATATCGGCATCAAAACGCATGTAGAACACATCGGCATCCTGCTGTTTCAATACCGATGTCACAATAAGGCTGTCAGACTTGGTCTGGAACACCTCATTCTTTGTATGACGGTAACCCATTCTGCCTGACAGGATAAGCCATCGGCCCTGATTGAATGTTATTCCGCCATAAAGGTTCATCACATTATATCCGTCTGTTATGCTGCTCTGCTCTGACCAGTAAGGCGATATGCGGGCCAGTTTGCGCATATCATACTCCTCAAGTCCGCCAACTGCACCCAGATTCAGGGTATAACGCTCATTTAAGTTATAATCAAGAGTGGCAACGGGTGACATAAGGAATGCATTGCCTCCATTGGTACGGATATCCAGATTCAATCCCAATGACGTTCTCAGGTTTTCATCTCCGTAATGCCATACCGGTGAGAGTGTAAATGCCGTAAAGCCGTCATATTTGTATCCGTTCAGTCCCTGCCAACTGTAAACCTTTGTCTTTTGTTTATATCCTACTTCAAGATGACTGCCGTTGTACAGCATTTTGTCAACACCGGCCGATATACGAATGATACCCTCCTTGTTGTTGGGCTCCTTACCGTTCACATTCAAGCCGCTGCGGATCAGCCACTCTCCACCGCCTTTAAGATATATTGACAGATCGTCACTGACCTTATAATCAGCCTTACCCCACAATGAGCCCTCATTTACGTTCTGTGTAAGATTGCTGGCAGCCTGCATTGCATCGGTCAGCAATTGACCGGGCATATAGTTGAAACGTGAAAAGCCGAAATCAGACCCCAGGCCCACTGACAGCCTCTCATTGAAACGGTGAGTATATTCTGCAGCAATATTACTGTTGAACATTCTTGAACGCCAGTTGTCATCAGGCTTTGAACTCCAGCCGTCCATAGTACCTGACACTTTCAGGAAATCTGATTCCGTTATATGCCAGCCAAAATCCAACAATCCGTCACTCAGGTTCCTGAGTCCATATCCCAAGCGGACCAGACCATAATAATCAGGTTGCCTGATACTGTCTGACGTTTGGCTGAAAACGCCCATAGGCTCTCTTTTCAGGTCAGTATAGGCCGAAGGTTCCGTCAGATAACTGACAGCGACGCTTTCCCTTACATTACGCTGTTTCTCAGGAACAGGCATTATCTTGCCCTGCTCTGTCATTGAAGGATTGTATGCTCCCTCAATTGTAAGTGACCTTGACGGCAAAACGTTCTGTTGAGCCTTGAGTCCCGACTGGCATATTACAGCCAGAGTAACCAGAACAATATATTTCTTCATAATACGCATATTCATTCAAGTCGTTTAGCAATCATCTCGGCAATATCGTCATTCTCAGTATAATTGGATTGGAGTGAAAGCAGATATTGACGGGCCTCCACATCCTTTCCCTGTGACTTGTAAATATCACTGAGCAGAATAAAACTGCGAGCCAGCCAGTACATGTGCGGCGTACCCTCTTTGATAAATGCCATGATGACCTTTTCGGCCTCCTCCTGGTCACCGCTGTCAAACAGCAACTGACTCAGCAGGTAGTCAGATTCTGCGCCATACTTTGAGCGGGTATCCTTTGAAAGTTCCTCAAGCAACGGACGGGCATCTGATTTCCTGTTCTTGGCAAGCAGGGCCTTGGCGTACCAATACTTGACCTCAATTATCTGTTGGTTTGACAACTGAGCCTGCAATGCCTTGTCAGCGTACTGGAGTACGGCATCATACTCCTCTATCTTACCGGCACTGCTCACAATGGAATAGAGACTGCGGTTCTGACGTTCCGCACTTGTTGTCTTTTCATACAGCCTTATGTACGTATCCATTGAAGTCTCCCAGTCCTGAGCGTTCCATACCATAACTGCCGCGCGGTCAAGGGCGCTCTCACAGAAACGGCTGTTCTCATGGGCTGCAGCCTGCATATAACTCTCATAAGCATAGTCAAGATTATGCTTTTCATCAAGAATAACTCCCTGATAATACCATGCATTGGCTGCAAAGGCACCGTTCGGGAACTTTTTCAGATAATCCTCAAAATGCTCAAGGGCTGCATCCTTCTGTCCGCGGCTGAACAACCCTTCGGCTGCCGTATAAGTGAGTGAATCACGCTCGGTCGATGCTATGGGCGCTGCACCCTGAACACTCTCGGCATACTCAATGTATGAGTTTATATCACCAGTCTCTACATAGATGGACTTGAGGTCAACCATTGCGGTCTTGGCCTCATCGCTGCCGGGATATTTGGATATCACATCCTTGTATGCAGCAATGGCATTGTCAATATTGTTGGTCTGATAGTAAATGAGAGCCGTCTCGGCCGATGCCTTACGTGCCAGGTCGCTTGTAGGATAATCCCTGACAATACGCTTGAAAGCGGTAACAGCCTGAGTGGGTTTGTCTGTCTGCTGATAAGCCCTGCCCTCCTCATATAATGCCGAAGGTACATATGCAGACTCAGGATAATCATTCACCAAAGTCTCCAGGTCCCGGATCTTCTGAGCATAGTTGCGCTGCAGGCCGTTTACTATGGCTGTCTGATAAAGCGCATAATCACCTACACGCCTGTCAGCGCTCAAAGCCCTGCCGTAATACTCCCTGGCCTGGGAATACTGACGCTCATAGAACATGCAGTCAGCCGCTCTCAGACAGGCATCGGCAAGAACGTCATTGCTTATCCCTGACTTGGCAGCACCGTCAATGACAGTACGCATTGACTTGTACGCATCATTGTATTTCTGCCTGTTGTAGGCAATATAGCCCATTCCGTAATTGGCCAGGCCGCTGTATTCAGTCACCCTTGAACCTATCAGTGACAGGTAACGGCGATAGTCATTCTCTGCCATATCGGGCTTGTTCAGGCGGTAATATGCCTCGCCGCGCCAGAATGTGGCGTTAACCGCTGTTCCATGATTATAGCGGTCAAGTGCTATTACACTTGTCAGCAGGCTGGGCGCGTCATTATACTGACCGGCGGCCATCTGGTCCATTGCCTTGTTGTAAAGCAACTGCATCTTGGCGGCAAGTATGGACTGACCGGGATTATTGATCTTTGCTATTGAATTGAGAGCCGCATCATAACTGTTGGTGCTCAGATACACGTCAACCAGGTAACTGTTCACCCTTTCTGAATACTTTGAGTTGGGAAACTCATTCAAAAAACGCTCAAATGATGTTACAGACTCCGCAAACGGTGAAAAGGCTGTTTCATGAATGATCATTGCATAGTTGTACAGGGCCTGCTCCCTTACCTCAGGTTTTCCCGGTATGGCCGATGCACGCTCAAATGCCATTCGGGCCAGACTCTTGTCACCTTTTGCCAATGCAGTGAGACCTAAATTCAGGGCGGCATTCTGAGCAAGTTCATCCTGCCCCTCTGATACCTCTGACAGATTCTCTATAGCGCCTGCCATATCACCTGTCTGAGCACAGGTCATACCCAGAATGTATTTGTCATGACGCGGATCCGGACTGATGCCCAGAGCCATGTAACTTTTAAGCAGGTCATAAGCCTTACTGTATTCACCCTGACGATACCAGTACTCTCCAAGAATACGCTCAGCCTCTGCCTCCAGCAACATATCGGTTGCATTCTCAATCATCATCTGCGCAGTCTCATAGGCGACTCTGCGATCACCCTGTCCGTTAAGGTCGATATCGGCCAGATAAAGGAGAGCCTCCTGGGCATGACTTGAATCCAATGAGTTCCTGAACCCCTCGGCAGCCTGTTCAAAGTTTCCCTGACGATAATTCATATATGCCTTATAGAAAACCACATCGGCATCTGACTCAGGTTCATCAATCAACTGCTCCAGTATGCTCAACTGAAGCCTGCCCTCATCAATCCTGCCTGTACGGATAAGCGATATGGCATTATGACGTACCATACGGCGGCAATCTCCGTCATCAAGCAACAACGGGTCTGTTTCATCAAAACATTCAATTGCCTTTTCAAAATCATATCCTGCAAAATATGCCGAACCCAGCAATGCATTCATGCGGTTTGAATACATTGATTCCGGATACTTGTCCATAAAACTTTGTATTGACTCCAGCGAGCCTGCAGGATTGAGTTCCGCTCCTATTACAGTACGGATATATTCCGTCTCCTCTGTAAACATCAGACTTGACATTCCTGCCGCCTGCTCCCACTTTTCAAGCAGAGTACCCGCAGCGCTGTAATCAGCCTGCAGAAACAACGTACGGCACTCGTCAAGCAAACGTGAATCACGGTCTGTAAGCCTTCCTTGAGCCATTATGCCCTGTCCGGCAGAACCAATCACCAGCAGACAGACCGGTACTATCAGTTTTCTTATCATCATCAGAATTGTTTGTTGTACCACATATCCAAGGCACGGTTCTCGGCAGCCTCCATGACCGCCCTTTCACCACGCCCTTTGTCATTCATGCCGCACAGGTGCAGCACTCCGTGAATTATCACTCTCATCAGTTCCTTGTCATATGACGTACGGAACTTTTCACTGTTGGTAAGAACAGTATCCAGACTGATATACATGTCACCGCTCACCACCCCAGGCTCACTGTAGTCAAAGGTGATAATGTCTGTAAAGTAATCATGCCCAAGGAACTCCCTGTTCACCTCAAGAATTCGGTCATCATTACAGAAAATATAATTCAGACTGCCAACCTTGCGCCCGTCATACGTGGCTGCCACAGCACTGATCCAGGCCCTTACCGCCTTGCGGTCCAGTTTTGGCATCTTTATATTCTCATTCAGGAACGATATCATATTATCTTATCCAAAAAACAGGTAACACAACAATATTGCCGCAATTATTCCGGCCAGGTCTGCCAGCAGCCCGCATCCCACAGCATGACGTGTGTTCTTTATGTTCACACTGCCAAAATATACTGCCAGAATATAGAATGTAGTATCGGTGGAACCCTGGAACAGGCAGGCCAGACGCCCGGTAAATGAATCGGCACCGTAAGTTGTCATGGCGTCAATCATCAGTCCGCGCGCACCACCGCCTGATAGAGGTTTCATCAGGGCTGTAGGCAGAGCACCCACAAACTGGCTGTCAAGGCCGCACTTTTCTGCACACCAGCCAATGCCGTTCACCAGAGCATCCATCGCGCCCGATGCGCGGAACACGCCAATGCCCACCAGAATGGCAATCAGATAGGGAATTATCTTGACCGCAGTGGTAAAGCCCTCCTTGGCTCCTTCAACAAACGCTTCATAAACATTTATCTTACCCTTTATGCCCGATATGATAAAACCTATTATCACCACAAACAGGATTATATTGGCAATTGACGTTGATACCGGACCGATCTTTACAGCCGGAAGTTGTGAGAATCCCCATATAATCAACGCTACTATTGCACTCAGTCCGCCCACAAAGGCTATCAGCACCTTGTCAAACCTTATCTTCTGTACAAAACAGGTAACCAGCAGGCCCACCAGGGTTGAAAAGAATGTGGCCAGCAGTATAGGGATGAATACATCGGCCGGCTGGGCTGCACCCATCTGTGCGCGATACACCAAAACACTGACCGGAATAAGGGTAAGGCCCGATGTGTTAAGCACAAGGAACATGATCATGGGATTTGAAGCCACATCCTTGTTTTTGTTCAACTCCTGCATGCGCTCCATAGCCTTGAGGCCCATGGGGGTGGCGGCATTGTCAAGTCCCAGCATATTGGCGGCCACGTTCATGAAAATATGGCCATAAGCAGGATCATTTTTGGGCAGGTCCGGGAACAGGCGTGAGAACACGGGGCTTAGCCAGCGGGCAAAGGTATTCACCAAACCGCCCTTCTCACCAATCTTCATGATTCCGAGCCATAATGACAGGACACCGGTTAAACCCAACGATATCTCAAAGCCTGTCTTGGCCGATGAGAACGTTGAATCCATAATGTCCTGAAATACGCTGGCATCACCCATGCAGAGCCGCACCACGGCCACCGCAAAAGCAATCAGAAAGAAAGAAACCCAAATCCAGTTCAGTACCATGCGCGCACGTACAATTATTATCCGCGAAGATACTATTTTTCAGCGTACTCTTCCCCTCTTTTAGGGGAATTTAAGGGGTATAGACTCAAAATATTTGCCTTCGCCGAACTATCAGTTTGGGGAGCAGACGCTCCTTGGCTACGCAAGACCTTTCCGGACCCTAAACGGCGAACTCCTCCATCATAGCCGCCTACGGCGTCTATTCGTCGTCA
>JAFZKA010000008.1 GCA_017551925.1 Bacteroidaceae bacterium
GCATGGGATGTATTTACAGACAATGCCTATGAGAGCGCACTTTTCTGCCAGGTACTTAAAAAGGAGGATATAGAGCCGGTACGTGACGAGTTGGAGCGCATCAAGCCCATGAAGGCCTGCTTTGACCCTGACTACGCAAAGAATCTGGTTGATCCGCAGTTCGGCCGCGTACCCGATCCGCTTTGGGCTATGCCAACCGATACCCGCTGGAACTACGCACAGAACTTGCGTAAGGATATTCAGAAATTCAGGAAGGAGAACGGCTGCGACCGCGTAATTGTATTCTGGATTGCCAGCACTGAGAAATATACCCCGCGCAACGAGCAGGTTCACGGTACTCTTGCCGGTTTTGAGGCAGCCATGAAGGCCGATGACCGCGAACATCTGTCACCCAGCATGATTTATGCATACGCCGCGCTTATGGAGGGCTGCCCATTCATAATGGGTGCTCCCAATGTGTGTGTTGACATTCCCGCCATGTTTGAACTCTCCAAAAAGCAGGGTCTGCCTATCGTGGGCAAGGATTTCAAGAGCGGCCAGACCATGATGAAGAGTGCGCTTGCACCTACATTCCGTACACGTCTGTTGGGCGTTGAGGGTTGGTTCTCCACAAATATCCTGGGCAACCGTGACGGTCAGGTCATTGAGCATCCTGACAACTTTGAGACCAAGCGCATAAGCAAGGCTTCATCGGTAGAATGGATCTTGGAACAGGATGAATATCCCGAACTCTACACCGATATATATCATAAGGTAAAGATCAACTACTACCCGCCGCGTGGGGACAACAAGGAGAGTTGGGACAATATTGACATATTCGGCTGGATGAACTATCCCATGCAGATTAAGATCAATTTCCTGTGCCGTGACTCCATACTGGCGGCTCCTATCTGTCTGGATCTGCTGATATTCACTGACCTTGCTCTCAGGGCCGGTCAGAGCGGTGTTCAGGAGTGGCTTTCATTCTATGTCAAGAAACCTATGACTTATGATGACGAGAATCCGGTTCATGACCTGTTCCAGCAATTCGCTATGCTTAAAAACAGGATTCGTGAGTTGGGAGGATATGAGGCAGATCAGGAACTGGATTGACCTTTTCAGGTAATACTCATTGATATACATGGAAATATGCATTTGCTGATGCATATACGAGAGGCGGCGGAGCAGTTGCCTCTCTTGTTTTTTTAATGATTTTTGCATATTTATTTCGCGTTTTTCTGTATAATGGATAATTATTATAACTAATTTTGCACCCAGAACGAGAATATTTATGCAATATGAAGAATAAGAACAATCGTTTGGAGGCTATTCGCCTTATAATCTCCGAGCAAGACATCAAGAATCAGGACCAACTGCTTCAGGTGTTGAACTCACGGGGTTATTCAGTCACTCAGGCAACATTGTCACGTGACCTCAAAAAGATGAAAATCTCAAAGGTGGCCAACACCTATGGTGATTATCTTTATGTATTGCCCAACCACGCCCTTTTGCAGAAAAAGACCGGTTCATCTTTTGATGAGGTGGCTTCAAGCCAGCCCCGTTACGGATTTGTATCACTCAATTTTTCAGGCAACATGGCTGTAATCAAGACCAGGCCGGGTTATGCAAGCAGTCTTGCATATGATGTTGACAACAACAACCTGCCGGGTGTTTTAGGCACTATTGCAGGTGATGACACTTTGCTTATTGTGTTGGCCGAGGGCGCAAGCCGTCAGGAGATAAAACGACTGTTGGAACCTATAATCATATCCTTATAAAGTAATTTGAAGGAAAAATGGAAAACGGAATTGATGTAGTGGTTGCCGATGAATCACACGAGAAATACGTGGATACGATTCTGGAAACCATATCTGAAGCTGCCAAAGTACGTGGAACAGGTATCGCCAAGCGTACCCACGAATATTTACTGAACAAGATGCGTGAGGCCAAGGCGGTCATTGCGCTTGATGGTGACAAGTTTGCAGGTTTCAGTTATATAGAGACCTGGCAGGACAAGAAGTACGTGACCACATCGGGCCTGATAGTACACCCTGATTACCGTGGACGCGGACTTGCCAAGCGTATCAAGGACATGACATTCACTCTGGCACGCACACGCTGGCCGCACGCCAAGATATTCTCGCTTACAAGCGGCGCCGCAGTGATGGCCATGAACACCCAGTTGGGCTACAAGCCGGTCACATTTGCTGACCTGACTCAGGATGAGGCCTTCTGGAAAGGTTGTGAAGGATGCGTGAATGTTGACATTCTGCATCGTACAAACCGCAGATACTGCATCTGCACAGGTATGTTGTATGATCCTGAGGAGTATCTTCCGGCCAAGTTGTCAGAGGACGTACTCAAGAGAATAAAGGAATTGGATAACAAGAAATAAAAGAAACAATATGAGCAAGAAAAAAGTTGTGGTAGCATTTTCCGGTGGTCTGGATACCAGTTACAACGTAATGTATCTGACCAAGGAGATGGGATATGAGGTTTATGCCGCATGTGCAAACACCGGCGGTTTCAGCCCTGAACAACTCAAAAAGAATGAGGAGAACGCCTACAAACTGGGCGCCGTTAAATATGTGACTCTTGATGTTACTCAGGAGTATTATGAAAAGTCACTCAAGTATATGGTCTATGGCAATGTTCTGCGTAACAACTGCTACCCCATATCAGTATCATCAGAGCGTATTTTCCAGGCACTGGCCATTGCCAAATATGCCAATGAGATTGGTGCCGATGCAATTGCACACGGTTCAACCGGTGCAGGCAATGACCAGATACGTTTTGACATGACATTCCTGGTAAAGGCCCCCGGTGTTGAAATCATAACTCTTACACGCGACCGCAATCTGAGCCGCAAGGAGGAGATTGATTATCTGAATGCCAACGGTTTCAGCGCTGACTTTACCAAACTCAAGTATTCATACAACGTGGGTATCTGGGGTACATCAATCTGCGGCGGTGAGATTCTGGACAGCAAGCAGGGTCTGCCCGAGAGCGCATACCTGAAGCACCCCACCAAGCAGGGTTCAGAGATCCTGAGCCTGGGCTTTGAGAAGGGTGAGTTGGTAGCCGTAAACGGCAAGAAGTTTGATGATCGCATCAAGGCTATCCAGGAGGTTGAGAAGATTGGTGCCGCATACGCAATAGGCCGTGACTGCCACGTTGGTGACACCATCATCGGCATCAAGGGCCGCGTGGGCTTTGAGGCTGCTGCTCCGATGCTTATCATCGGCGCACACCGTTTCCTTGAGAAATATACCCTGTCCAAGTGGCAGCAGTACTGGAAGGACCAGGTATCAAACTGGTACGGCATGTTCCTGCATGAGTCACAGTACCTGGAGCCCGTTATGCCTGACATTGAGGCTATGCTGGCCAGTTCACAGCGTAACGTGAACGGTACCGTTACCCTGGAACTCCGTCCCTACAGTTTCCAGACCGTTGGTTGCGACACTCCCGATGACCTAGTACACAACAAGTTGGGTGAATACGGTGAGGGTGCCAAGGCTTGGACTGCCGATGACGCCAAGGGATTCATTAAGATTACATCAACTCCGCTGCGCGCTTACTACAGCGTACATCCGGATGAGGAGAGATAAATTATTATTAACCTTTTAAATTATAGAATTATGGCAGAAGGAAAGAAACTTTACCGCTCAACAACTAACAAGAAACTTTTTGGTGTATGCGGTGGTCTTGCAGAGTATTTTGACGTTGATCCCACTGTAGTACGTATCATTTACCTGCTGTTGGTTCTTGGTGCTGGAGTAGGAATTCTGGCTTATCTGATCTGCGCATTGATAATGCCTGAAAAGAAATGATAAAAGTTGGCATAATAGGAGGTGCAGGTTACACTGCCGGTGAACTAATACGCATACTGCTGGGTCACCCTGATGCCGAGATTGTGTTCGTGAACAGCACGAGCAATGCCGGCAACAAACTCAGTGCGGTACATGAGGGCCTGATTGGTGAGACCGATATGGTATTCACTGATCAGTTGCCTCTTGACGCTATTGACGTGCTCTTTTTCTGCACCGCTCACGGTGATACCCGCAAGTTTTTGGAGGCCAACACCCTGCCTGAGGGACTTAAGGTGATAGACCTCTCCATGGACTATCGTCTGGAGGCTGAAGACAACCCGTTCATCTACGGTTTGCCGGAGTTGAACCGCCGCGCTATATGCAAGAGCCAGTATGTGGCCAATCCCGGCTGCTTTGCCACTGCTATCCAACTGGCACTGCTCCCGCTGGCCCGCAACCTGATGCTGAATGATGACGTCTATGTAAACGCCATTACAGGCAGTACAGGCGCAGGCGTAAAGCCGGGTGCAACCACACATTTCAGTTGGCGCAACAACAACATAAGCATATACAAGCCGTTCACGCATCAGCACCTGCCAGAGATAATCCAGTCAATAAAGCACTTGCAGAGCAGTTTCAACTCCGATATCAACTTTATTCCCTATCGTGGTGATTTTGCACGTGGTATTTTTGCCACCGTTGTGGTCAAGAACGCTGTTGATATTGAGGAACTGTACCGCATATACCGCGAGTATTATGCTGAGGATTCATTTGTGCATGTTGTTGAGGAGCAGATAGACCTTAAGCAGGTGGTTAACACCAACAAGTGCCTGCTGCACCTTGAAAAGCATGGTGACAAACTGCTTATTATATCCTGCATTGACAACCTCTTGAAGGGCGCCAGCGGCACAGCAGTACACAATATGAATCTCCTCTTTAACTTGAAAGAAACTACAGGATTGATCCTTAAGTCATCCGGTTTTTAAAAAATGAACTTATTTCCAGTATATAGCCTGTTCCCGGTAAACATAGTAAAGGGACAGGGTCAGAAGGTGTGGGATGACAAAGGCCAGGAGTATCTTGACCTTTACGGTGGTCATGCTGTGATCAGCATCGGTCATGCTCATCCGCATTACGTGGAGGCTATAAGCCGTCAGGTGGCAACTTTGGGTTTCTACTCCAATTCAGTGATTAACACCATTCAGCAGCAGGTTGCTGAGCGCATGGGCCGCATATCGGGCTATGAGGATTACAGCCTGTTCATGATCAACAGCGGTGCTGAGGCTAATGAGAATGCTCTTAAACTGGCATCGTTCCATACCGGCCGCAGCCGTGTGCTTTCACTTAAGAAAGCATTCCACGGACGTACATCACTGGCTGTTGAGGTAACTGATAACCCCAAGATCATTGCTCCCATCAACGCTTGCGGTCATGTGACTTACCTGCCGTGGGGTGATCTGGAGGCTGCCAAGGCTGAACTGGCCAAGGGTGATGTTGCTGCTCTGATAATTGAAGGAATACAAGGCGTAGGTGGAATTCAGGTTCCTACCGATGATTATATGAAAGGACTACGTGAGGCTTGTACTGCTAATGGCACTGTAATGGTTCTGGATGAAATCCAGAGCGGTTACGGCCGTAGCGGCAAGTTTTTTGCGCACCAGTACAACGGTATCAAGCCTGATCTTATCACCGTTGCCAAGGGCATAGCCAACGGCCTGCCTTGCGGCGCACTGCTCATCAGCCCCATGTTCCAGCCGGTTATCGGCCAGTTGGGTACTACATTCGGCGGCAACCATCTAGCTTGTGCTGCTGCACTTGCTGTAATGGATGTGATTGAGCAGGAACATCTGGTTGAGAATGCCGCTACTGTGGGTAGTTACCTGCTGGAGCGACTCAAGCAGATTCCGGGACCCAAGGAGGTTCGCGGTCGCGGCCTTATGATTGGCATGGAGTTTGAGCAGCCTATCAAGGAGATACGCCAGCGTCTGCTCTTTGAGGAGCACATCTTTACCGGCGTAAGCGGCACCAACGTTATCCGCCTGCTCCCGCCGCTCTGCATCACCAAACAGGATGCCGACCGTTTCCTTGAATCCTACTCCAAAGTAATCAGGTAATCATATTTTGAAGGGGAACTAAAGGGGATATAGTCTCTGAAACTACGCGCTTCGCGCTATCCCTCCCATCCCTAATAAGACGCTCTGAAAGGCATGAGTAAACTCCTACCTTCCAGAGCATCTTCTTAGGCACGGGCCCCTCCCGTTTAGAGCTACGCTCTTTTCCTCCTTCTCGTTCGGTAGAGTAAGTGAGCTTCCTCTACTCTCTCTTCGTTCGTCGGTTCACAAGCCCACGGGCGGCCATGGTTTCTGAGACTATATCCCCTTTAGTTCCGTGCACTCGGAAATATGCTGCATAATTTGTAGTCAGATATATTTGCAGCGATAGAATCCGCCACGCTTCCCATAAGAACAGCGTACCAGGGCGGAACTTTTATTTTATTCTACAGCAATAAGTTCCTGACCTATTTTGTGGATACCTTCAATTATGCGTCTGTGTTGTTCGGGGCGCGGTTTCTTGATGCCATTGGCATAATGGCTCAGTTGATGTTGATTGATGCCTGAAACTCTGCTGATAGCAGCAATTGATGTATAAGGAGTGCACATTTGTAATAAGGCGGCATCATCATGGTGATACTCAAACTTATAATCACCGTCACGCAGCCATTGGGGGATGTCATCACCATCGGCAATCATTCCTTCAATATGAAACTTAAGGGTCTCGCTGATTTCTTTTATGAGTTCATTATACGTTTTTGCTGATACCACAACAGCACCAGGAACATTATCTCCAAGTGCAGCACCATAATTACGCTCGCACCATGAAATATTTACTTTAATAGTTTCCATACTCTTTCCTTTTTATCTTATTTATTCCTTCCAACCAGCCTGTTTCCAGATGCTGTTTAAAAGGAATTGGCTTAATACTTCATTTTTATGACCTCTGATAGTAACCTTCCCCTTTTTTGTTAGGTGTTTATATTGTCGATGATCACCTTTGACTGCCACTAGAAACCATCCGTCAGCTTCAAGCATCCTGATGACCTCAATAACTTTATAAGATTTCATATTTCAAGACTATTAGATAATGCAAAAGTATTAAAAGGAATACTATTCTCCAAGTTTTTACATAAAAAAGTATTTATTTTGATACTATTTTTTGTTTCTCATTTCAGAATTAGGTTTGTTAGTTACTTCATTTTTAATCAGAAATCCCTAGGAGAGCGGAACTTTTATTTTATTCTACAGCAATAAGTTCCTGACCTATTTTGTGGATACTTCAATTCTTTTGTATATGTTTGCAGAAAGCAGAAACAATGATAAGATGCGAAAGTATATAGAGAAAGTCTGGGTTGATGATAGCAATGTTTTTGCAAAAACCTTTTTCTGCGATATCTGCGTTCTCTGCGAGAGATTAAGCAATGTTGATAAAATTATGCATTTGGTGTGTAATAATTATTTGTTTTTATTAACTTTGCGCAACTTAAGTCAGAAATGCGCAATAGTCTTATCCATACATTGATTTCTAAGACGTTCCTCTATATAATAGGGGGGGGGTAATAATAGACTTTTAATCAATAACTTACATATTCTACACGTGGATTCTCTTTTGAGCCCACGTGTTTTTTTGTGCTCTTAACCCCACCCTGTTCTAACCTGATTCAAATTATTAACCCAAAACATATTTATACAAAATGGAAAAAAGAAAGAGAAAAGATTATGTGGCTCCAGTGACAGAGTCAGTGGAGTGTAAAACAGAGAGAATTTTATGCGAAAGCGGGGTGTTTGAGGATTATATTCTTGGTGGCGACCCATTTGCAGGTTGAATCTGATTGTCAAATCACAAAAAGAAACAAGACAATGAAAAAGATGAATCTTTTTAGGAATATGCTTGCCATACTGCTATTGGCAGCAGGAGCAACAGCTTGCTCAAATGACAATGAAATATTTGCTGATGATCAGCCGCAGCAGCCTGAGGCCAAGCCTCAGATTATCACAGTCTATTTTGGCGGTGAAGGTCAGACCAAGGCTGTTGATGCCGATGGCCACAAGACCATTACTGTTGGCGAGCATATGAGTGTGCTCTATAACTATCAGGCCGCAAATGATTTTTCAAGAAAAGCCGATGCGGAAGTGATTGATGTTGATGCAACTGGTAAGGTTGCCACCATAAGTGTTACACTTACTGGCGCCGATGATAATGCTCAGTTTGCAATAGTCTATCCTTCCACTTACTGCATGTATGGTGGTGGCCATAATTACATTTACAACAATACAAACTTGATGACTTACAAACTTGGCACACAGAACGGCACACTGGCTACGCTGAGTGCTAATCTGGATTACTGTAAGGCTGAGGGTACCCTGAACGGCACAGATTTGCCTGCCAATATTACAATGGTGAACCAGTTTAGTATCTGCAAGTTTACGTTGCAGGATGCCTCTGACAACAGTGATATTACTTCGGCTACTACCAGTTTCCAAATCACTGCTGGTACCCACGAATATAGCATCACTCGTTTGGCTGCTGCCGGTCCTATCTACGTAGCCATGTTGCCTGAAACGGCTGCTGCATTCAGCTTTACAGCTACGGATGGAGCCAACGTCTATAAGAAAACTGTTGCATCTGCCACGCTGGCAGCTGGAAAGCTTTACCCCTCTACACTGAAACTGACCAAGCAGGTTAGCAACGTTGGTAAAGTGCTGGGTGCTGACGGCAACATCTATGCTACTGTTGCCGATGCAGTGGCCGCTTCTACCACTGCTGCTGGTATGATTGCCTACGAGGGTACTCAAACGGGCGTTGACGGCAAGACTAACGGTCTGTGCATTTCGCTTGCTGAGGGTGCTGCCGAAAAGCAACTGTATGCCAATATTTCCTATGCAGGATTCCCCGCTCGTCCCACTGGTGCTAGCGATTGGGCTACACCTTCTACCACACAATGGATGCGTATGCTTGAGGCTTGCGGTGGAACAGAAGTCGGTAGTAAAGCAGAATCTTACGCGGGTTCTTTCAGTTCCGGTAATATTGCTACCATGATGACTACCTGCGGTGGTACGGCATTCCATACAGAATCAGGTGGCATATACTGGACAACCTATGGTTATGACTCTGGGGGGTTATACACCAGAAATTTCTATAATTTTAATGCTCAAGGTTTTTATCAGCATTATAAAGTCGGTGACACTGAAACCTGCTGGTATCGTGGCGTATTCGCTTGGTAACCAACATCAGCAAATAGCCTAATAACAATCAGAGGGTGACCACACGGCCACCCTCTGTTGTTCTGCTCAAAAATCCCTAGGTGAGCGGAAAAGAAGGGAATATAGTTTCGGAAACCATGGAAAAATTTCCAGTTGCAGTAGCCGAACTGTCAGTCTGGGGAGCATCAGTGACTTGGCGTAAAGCGCGGGCCCCTGGAAGATCCCGTTAAAAACGGCGCTTGTCTGACGAAGGTTAGACACCGTAGGTGGCTATGACTGAGGAGTTCGCCGTTTAGGGTCTGGAAGGGAGCACGCGTAGCCAAGGAGCGTCTGCTCCCCAGACTGACAGTTCGGCGAAGGCTTATTTTCTTGAGTCAGTACCCCAGAGCATCTTTTCGCGCAGAGTGGCAAAGAAATCGCCTTTAGCGGGTTTGATGACGCTGATCTTGAAGGGGGCGCGACTGATTTCTATTGCGGTGTGCTCTGGGCAACTAAAGCTGTTTCCATCGATAGATACAAGGAAACTGTGGCTGCGGCTGGTGACATCAAGGTGGATGGTCTCAGCGGCAGGGAGCACCAGCGGACGCATGGTCAGACTGTGCGGTGCTACGGGGGTGAGGCAGATCACATTGGTACCAGGAGCAATGATAGGGCCGCCCACGCTCAGCGAGTAAGCAGTTGAGCCCGTGGGTGTTGCCACCACCAGGCCATCGGCCTGATAGGTAATCATGGGTGTGCCGCCCACGCTGGTAGCCACCTGAATCATTGATGAGATATCATGCTTAAGAATGGCTATGTCATTAAGTGCGTAGGGGGTGTGTCCCTCAGGCAGCCCCTCCATGCTGATTTGCAGAAGGTTGCGCTCCTCAAGGGTGTAGTCACCGTTGTGGATGCGATTCAAGGCATCTGAAATGCGGTCAGTGGTGATATCGGCCAGGAATCCAAGGCGGCCGGTGTTGATACCGACCATTGGTATGCCTTTGCTGCCCACGCGGGTAGCGGTACGCAGAAAAGTGCCGTCACCGCCAATGCTGATAACGGCATCGGCAGTAAAGTCATTGCCCTTAAAGAGTGTGTCAAAGGGAATGTCCAGCCCCATTTTATGAGTCAGGAACTCATAGTAGAGACTGTCAACAACGATCTCATCGCCAAGTGAGCGCAACAGATTGAAAAACTGCTGTTCATGGCCGCAGAACTTGGCTGCAGACGGATTGCCGAATATTGCGAATCGCATACGTTTTATTTCTTTTTAATAAATGATGAGCAGATTTATTCCTATCTTTGCTGATTGGAGCAAGTATAAAACGCTCATCACGCGCAAAGATAGTTCATTTTATTAAACAGAAGGGACTTATGACAAGATTAAGTGTTAATATCAACAAGATAGCCACTCTCAGGAACGCACGCGGCGGCAACAATCCCGATGTGGTCAAGACAGCGCTTGACTGCGAAAAGTTTGGTGCCGACGGCATTACCGTGCATCCCAGGCCTGATGAAAGACACATTAAACGCCACGACGTTTATGACCTTAAAAAGGTGCTCACCACTGAGTTCAACATAGAGGGATATCCCGCTCCTGATTTCATGGAGTTGGTAACCAAGATCAGACCTGCACAGGTTACGCTTGTGCCGGATACGCCTGAACAGGTAACATCAAATCACGGCTGGAACACCATGAATTATCAGGATTTTCTGGTGGATATAATCAGTGAACTCAAGGGTAACGGCATAAGGACATCGGTTTTTGTCGATGCAGACCCGCGTATGGTGGAACTGGCAGCAAAGGCCGGGGCAGACAGGGTGGAGTTATATACCGAGCCGTATGCTACAAACTATCTGGAGTTAGGGCCGGAGATTGCCGTAAAGCCGTTTGTTGTGGCCGCCCGCAAGGCCAGGGAGTGCGGAATGGGTCTAAATGCAGGTCATGACCTGAGCCTGGTGAATCTGAAATATCTCAAAGAGCAGATTCCATGGCTTGATGAGGTATCAATAGGTCACGCGCTGATATGCGATGCACTCTATTTGGGACTGGAAAAAACTATTAGTGAATACAAAAAATGCATTATATAAGTATGTTCTTACAATCAACACTTGCACAGACATTAGGCGACACCATGGCTCAGAGCCAGGTGGCCGTACAGTTGGCCGAGGAGACCACTGACAAGATGAATCTGTTTGACATGGCCATTAAGGGCGGATGGATTATGATTGTCCTGCTCATTCTGTCCATTATCTGTTTCTACATTTTCTTTAACCGTATTGCGGTATATAGAAAAGCAGTAATCAAGGATCCGCACTTTATGGATCGCGTTAATGACTATATGAAAAACGGTGAGACCAAGTCTGCCCAGATATTCTGCCAGGCCACCGCATCACCGCTGAGCCGTATTGTTGAGAAGGGTGTAGGACTGGCCGGACGTGATTCAAAGGATGTGCAGATGGGTATGGAGAATGCCGCCAATGTTGAGATTGCAAAACTTGAGAAAGGTCTTTCAGGTCTGTCAACTATAGCAAGTGCTGCTCCTATGATAGGTTTCCTGGGCACTGTTATAGGTATGGTACGTGCATTCTGGGAGATGGCCAATGCAGGTAACAACATTGATGTTTCTCTCTTGTCAAGCGGTATATATGAGGCTATGATCACTACCGTAGGCGGTTTGATTGTAGGTATCATTGCTCTGTTTGCATACAACTATCTGGTGGCTCGCGTTGATTCCATAACCAATGAGATGGAGTCATTCATCCAGGATTTCACCGTTAATCTGGAAAAGTGATATGCTAAAGCGTAAGAACAAAATATCACCGCAGTTCAGTATGTCGTCAATGACTGACATCATATTCCTGCTGCTGATATTCTTTATGATAACATCAACAATGGTATCGCCCAATGCCATCAAGGTACTGTTGCCGCAGAGTTCGCAGCAGACATCGGCCAAGCCGCTTACCCGTGTTATCATAGACCGTGACCTGAACTACTATACGGCTTTTGGAAATGATGATGAAATGCCTATAGTGTTTGATGAGTTGACGGCGTTCCTGATAGACTGTTCGCAGAAAGAGCCTGAAATGTACGTGGCTCTTTATGCCGATGAGTCTGTTCCCTACAGAGAGATAGTCAAGGTACTCAACATAGCAAATGAGAACCAGTTCAAGGTTGTGCTTGCCACACGCAGGCCTGACCGCAAATAAAGCCCGATGAAAAGGAATAAATTTGATATACTGTCATTCCTTTGGACACTGCTTTTGCATATCGCGGTGGTGGGCTTGCTGTTGCTGCTTCATCTGAACAGGCCTGTGGTACAGGCGGAGAGCGGCGTGCCGGTCATGCTGGGCGATATGGGAAACCTTGATACCGATTATGATTTTACTGAGGTAAATTCCATACAGGCTCCCGCACCTGCTTCGGTGCCGGTACCGGTGGCACCTCAGGCCGAGCCTGCCATAACGCAGAATATGGAGGAGACGGTAGCCATAGAGACCGGTGAAAAGGAGAAACCCGTCAATCCGGTAGAGACTGTAAGGCAACCCACTCCCGAGGAGATTCGCGCCGAGCAGGAACGCAAGGCAGCCGAGGAGGCTCAGAATCTGATGGCAAATGCATTTGGTCGCAGCAGTTCCATGCAGACCACACCTGATCAGGATAATGCCGATGTACCGGGAACCCCTGGCTCTCCCCAGGGTAACAGCCCCCAGGGCAAGTCAACCGGAACAGGCAGTTACGGAACATGGGACTTGGGCGGACGTGATTTGCTTGGCGAACTGCCACGCCCCGCATATAATATCCAGGAGGAGGGACGTGTTGTTGTGACAATAATAGTTGACCCTGAAGGTAACGTGATTGACACCAGAATAAACAACCGTACCAATACAACCAACCTGCAACTGCGCAATGCCGCAGAGCAGGCTGCCCGCAAGACAAAGTTCAATGCAATAGGAGGTGAAAACAACCAGACCGGTACCATCACCTACTATTTCAAACTCAAATAATAATCAGCCGGATGGAAGCCAATAGCCAACAGCCAATAGCTAACAGCTAACAGCCAACAGCCAACATCCGGCGCAAAGCGACGTTCAATGGTATATATTTTTCTAGCCGAAGGCTTTGAAGCCATAGAGACTATCACCCCGCTCGACATGCTCATCCGTGCCGGAGTAGAGGTCAACACCATCTCAATATCTGGTGAATTCCTTGTAAAGAGTTCACAGGGTATCCCTGTTGAGGCTGATGACGTGTTTGAGAACACTGATTTCAGTGATGCCGAGATGTATATTCTGCCAGGTGGCCAGCCAGGCTCTACCAATCTTGGTAAGCATAAGGAACTTGAGGCTCTGTTGCGTGAGGCTATGGAAAAGAACCTGCCCGTTGCAGCCATATGCGCTGCCCCCACGGTTTTGGGCAAGCACGGTCTTTTGAAGGGTCGCAAGGCCACCTGCTATCCCGGATGTGAGGGTGAGTTAAAGGGGGCGGATTATACCGGTGCTTTTGTTCAGAAAGACGGAAACCTTATTACCGCCTGCGGTCCTGCCGCTGCGGTAGAATTTGCAAAGGCCATAATCAGCCTGCTTCGCGGTGACGAGGTTACAGCCTCGGTATGTGAAAAGATGCAGTTCGGCCGTGCCTGATGCTTGATCTTGATCAGCGTGACGTCAAGTATCTGACCGGTGTAGGCCCGGCAAGAGCCGCCCTTTTGAAAGGTGAGCTCCAGATAAGCACGCTGCATGATCTTCTTTACTATTTTCCTTACAAATACATTGATCGCAGCCGTATCTTCCAGGTAAGGGAGGTTGACGGTACTATGCCCTATATCCAACTCAAAGGCAAGATATTGAGTTTTGAGCAGATGGGTGAGGGCCGGCGTCAGCGTCTGGTAGCCCATTTCAGTGATGGCACCGGTGTTGCTGACCTGGTGTGGTTCAGCGGTATAAAATACACTCTGGACCGCTACAGGCCGGGAGTGGAATATGTGGTGTTCGGCAAGCCTACGATATTTGGAGGCCGTGTGAATGTGGCTCATCCTGAGATTGATGTCGAGGCAAACCTGAACCTGCAGGAGATGGGCATGCAGCCCTATTACAACACCACGGAGCGCATGAAAAAGGCGGGGCTCAACTCTGCCGCCATACGCAAACTGATAACTAACCTGATGGCTCTGATTGTGGAGCCGCTGCCTGAGACCCTGCCTGACTGGCTGCGTGACAAGGAACACCTTATGGGCCTGACTGATGCGCTTAAAGTGATACACAACCCGCGCACTCCGCTGGAATTGCGTCTTGCGCAACTCAGGCTGAAGTTTGAGGAACTGTTCTATGTGCAACTGAATCTGGCGCGTTATGCCAGTGACCGTCAGCGCCGTTTCAAGGGATATGTGTTTGCGAAAATAGGTGACAAATTCAATTCGTTCTACAACACTAAACTTCCGTTCAGCCTGACCGGTGCCCAAAAACGTGTCATACGTGAAATACGCAATGATATGGGCAGCGGCCGTCAGATGAACCGCCTGCTGCAAGGCGATGTGGGAAGCGGCAAGACCATGGTGGCGCTGATGACCATGCTGATAGCAATTGACAACGGTTATCAGGCCTGTATAATGGCTCCCACAGAGATTCTGTCAGAGCAGCATTACGCAAATATCTGCCGTTTCATCGATGGATTGGGGCTTCATGCCGAGTTGCTGACCGGCAGTATAAAGGGTAAACGTAGGGAGGCTATACTCAAGGGGCTTAAGGACGGAAGCGTGAATATTCTGGTGAGCACGCACGCTGTGCTTGAAGATCCGGTAGAGTTCAACCGCTTGGGTTTTGTGGTGATTGACGAGCAGCACCGTTTTGGCGTGGCACAGAGGGCAAGGCTCTGGACCAAGAGCAATATGCCGCCGCATGTGCTGGTCATGACAGCCACTCCCATACCGCGTACGCTGGCTATGACTTTGTACGGTGACCTTGATGTATCCATCATTGATGAACTGCCTCCTGGCCGCAAGCCTATTCAGACTGAACACTACTATGACGGAAATCATACATCGGTCTATGCTTTTCTGGACCGTGAACTTAAAAAGGGCCGGCAGGCATACATAGTCTATCCGCTGATTGAGGAGAGTGAAAAGATTGACCTCAAGAATCTGGAGGAGGGTTATCTGACCATTTGTGAGAGGTTCCAGGGTTATGGTGTGAGCAAGGTTCATGGCCGCATGAAACCGGCTGAGAAGGATGCCGAGATGCAGCGTTTCAAGAACAACGAGACTCAGATAATGGTTGCGACAACGGTGATTGAGGTGGGGGTTGATGTTCCAAACGCCAGTGTAATGCTGATTGAGAACGCCAACCGCTTTGGATTGTCACAGTTGCATCAGTTGCGCGGTCGTGTGGGCCGTGGTGCCGACCAGTCATATTGTCTGCTCATAACGCCCTATCAGTTGAGTGAGGATACCCGCAAGAGGATTGAGATCATGACTGCCACCTGTGACGGGTTTGAGATAGCCGAGGCTGACCTTAAGTTGCGCGGCCCCGGTGACCTGGAGGGTACGCAGCAGAGCGGCATTGCTTTTGACCTCAAGATAGCCAACCTGGCGCGTGACGGAGCACTCATAGAGCATGTGCGTGAAATAGCAAAAAAAATCGTGGACGATGACCCCGAACTGGCACATCCTGAGAACGTTCTCTTGGGCAGGATGTTGCGCCGATTGAAGAAAAGTCAGTTCGACTGGTCCTCAATATCATGATAATTGAATATCTTTGCGCTTTGTAAAATAAAAAGATGTTCACGAAGAGGGTTCAAAGGATTATGATGCTGGCCGTGGCACTCCTTGCGTGGGTGTTTGTCATGGCACAGGATGTCATGCCTGCGCATGTCAGACAGGTCCAGTATATGGATCACGTGCAGATTCCCGCTCACCTGAACCCGGGATTGGCTGTAGATCTGGACAATCCTGCCTCTTATCTTTATCCTGAATGGAGTAACGAGTACGTTCACAAGTTTGATGATGTGGTGATTCCTGATACGGTAGTCATATCCATGAAAGGATATTGCATGCCTACGGACAGCACGCGCATTACTGACAAGTACGGTTACCGTCCGCGCCGCGGCAGGGCACATCTGGGACTGGACATCAAGGTTAAGACAGGTGATACCATCAGGGCTGCCTTTGACGGCAAGGTGCGCATATCACGATATGAGCGTCGCGGTTACGGACATTATCTGGTGATAAGACATCCAAACGGACTGGAGACCGTGTACGGACATCTGTCCAAGAAACTGGTAGGTGAGAATGACATTGTGCATGCCGGTGATCCTATTGCGCTGGGCGGAAACACAGGGCGTTCCACCGGATCACATCTGCATTTTGAAACCAGGATTCTGGGTAACGCGGTCAATCCTGCCCTTATGTTTGATTTCCCCAACCAGAGGGCTGTGACTGATTATTATGTGTATCAGAAAAATACCCGTGAGATATATTACAAAGTACGCAGCGGGGACACTCTGAGCGGAATTGCAATAAAGAATGAGACCTCAGTGGCAAATATCTGCAGGCTGAACGGCATTTCAAGGAATGCTGTCATCAGGGTCGGACAGACATTGAGGGTGAACTGAAAGATATGGTTATGAGTGACAAGAACATAAAGAAGCCTGATACCAACAGGCAATTTGAGGAGATAATTGAGATGTGCCGTGCATTGTACGTAAAGAAACTGCAGGATTACGGAGCATCTTGGCGTATTATGCGCCCTGAATCCCTGACTGACCAGATTTTCATCAAGGCCAAGCGCATACGCAGCATTGAGATTAAGGGCGTGTCACTCATTGATGAAGGCATACGTTCTGAACTGATTGGCATTGTGAATTATGGAATCATTGCTCTGATTCAACTTGAGCACGGTTTCTCCGATACGGTTGACAAGGATGCCGATTGGGCCGTAAAGGAGTATGACAAATATGCCAACGCGGCGCTGGAACTGATGAAAAAGAAAAATCATGATTATGATGAGGCATGGCGCGGAATGCGTACCACATCATACACTGATCTTATCCTGACCAAGATTAACCGTACCAAGGAGATAGAGAGTCATGACGGCAAGACGGTTGTATCAGAGGGTATCGATGCCAATTACATGGATATGATTAACTATGCCGTTTTTGGCCTGATTAAAAACAAATATGGAGAGTGATGGAGACAAAAATTAAGGGTAACGGCCTTTCCTTAAAGGTCCTTGTTAATTTTTGCCGCATAATACTGGGAGCAGTATTCATGTTTTCCGGTATTGTCAAGGCTATTGATCCGGTAGGCACTCAGATCAAAATGACTGATTACCTGCTTGCTTTCAGTATGGGTGACACCGTGCTGGATTCCACTCTGTTGATATTGGCCGGTCTTTTGGCCGGTTTGGAGATTCTGATTGGAGCATATATGCTTTTGGGCGTGTTCCAAAAGGGTTCTTCACTGATTGTGCTTATTTTTATGATCATTGTGACACCGTTAACGCTTTATCTGGCTATTGAGAACCCGATAGAGGATTGCGGCTGTTTTGGCGATGCACTGGTGCTTACCAACTGGCAGACTTTTTCAAAGAACGTGTTCCTTTTGCTGCTGGCTGTATTTGTATTCTGGTTCCGTTCCCAAATTGTACCCTTTGTAAATGAAAAACGCCAGTGGCTGGTGCCTCTGGTCATGTCGGTAATAATCATCAAGTTTATTACCATGAATATCTCAAATCTGCCTATTCTTGATTTCAGACCTTACAAGGTCGGCACGGATTTATATGCCGGTGTGGTTGAGAATAAGGATCCTGAGATGCATGATTTCTTTATCTTTAACCAGGATATGGACGATGTAACCGCTCAGGTGCTGTCAAATGAGGGTTACTCTTTCCTTGTAATCTCACCGCATCTGGAGAGCGCAAGTGAAAACAATCTGGATCTTTTGGATGATGTTTATGACTATTGCGAACATTACGGATATCCTATAATAGGATTGACCTCATCGGGCCAGAGGGCTATTCGTGAATGGGCCGATGATACAGGCGCCCAGTACAGGTTCCTGCATTGTGACGAGATACCGTTGCAGACCATGATCCGTTCAAATCCGGGTCTGGTATTGCTTAAGGATGGCGTGATTGTGAACAAATGGAGCCATTCCAGAATTCCGTCAGATGAGGAACTGTCTGCACCTCTTGATGAGATTCCGATAGGTTCCATACCGTCAGGCAATCCTATGCGCACACCCTGGGGAGTGGCATTGCTGTTTATCCTGCCTCTGTTCCTGGTTGTGCTGATAGACAAAATCAAAGGAATGATTCAATAACACTTTTAATACTAGTTTTGAAATGAGAAAGAAAATTGTTGCTGGAAACTGGAAGATGAACAAGACTCTCCAGGAAGGTATTGCTCTCGCAGAGGAGCTGAATCAGGTGTTGGCTGCTGACAAACCCAATTGTGATGTGGTTATTGGCACACCGTTTATCCATCTTGCCAAGATCTCTGATATCATTGATCACAAGGTCATCGGTCTTTCTGCCGAGAACTGCGCCGATAAGGAATCAGGTGCTTATACCGGTGAGGTATCAGCCGCTATGGTTAAGTCAACCGGTGCCGAGTATGTAATTCTGGGTCACTCAGAGCGCCGTGAGTACTATCACGAGACATATGATATCCTCAAGGAGAAAGTTCTGCTGGCTCTTGCCAACGGTCTGAAGGTTATCTTCTGCATCGGTGAGTCACTTGACGAGCGTGAGAAGGGCATCCAGAACCAGATTGTAAAGGCTGAGTTGGAGGGTTCAGTATTCAACCTCTCTGCCGATGAGTTCAAGAATATCACTATCGCCTATGAGCCTATCTGGGCTATCGGTACAGGTAAGACCGCTACCGCTGATCAGGCTGAGGAGATTCACGCATACATCCGTTCAGTCATTGCTGACAAGTACGGCAAGCAGATTGCTGAGGACACCTCTATCCTTTACGGTGGTTCTTGCAAGCCTTCAAATGCTGCTGAACTGTTTGCAAAGCCTGACATTGACGGTGGTCTGATTGGCGGTGCCTCTTTAAAGGTAGCTGATTTTAAGGGAATAATAGACGCTTGGAAAAAGTGAAAAAATTTGGAACAATTATAGTTCTGTTTCTCTTAACAACCCTGGCCAGTGCCCAACAAAGGACACTGGTTCAGGAGTTGGAGAGGGATATACCTGGCAAAGGTCAGATCCGTGTTGAATGTGACGCGCGTCTGGACAGCCTTATCGGTACGGTATCTGAGGCGCAGTCCGGTACCAAGATCAAGGCTACAGGATATCGTATTCAGGTCTTTGCCGGAAACAACACCCGTGCCTCAAAGGAGAAAGCCAATGAGGTTGACAGGTATTTGCGGGCCAAATATCCGGATCTGCCTGTATATACGGGATTCAAGTCTCCACGCTGGCTCTGTACTGTAGGTGATTTCCTGTATTATGAAGAGGCGTATGAGACTATGCGCAAACTAAAGAAAGAAACGCCTTACAAGGGCATAATCATATTAAGAAACCAGGAGATAAAAGTTCCGCTATGAGCAGTCTGATACCTTACAGTGATGAAGAGTCTGAAAAGTTTCTTGCACTCAAGAAACACTATGAGGAGATACTTAAACTGATTGAACCCGATGCAGGCCGTGAAGGTCTGGTACGTACTCCTCTCAGGGTTGCCAAGACTCTGCTTGATTTTACGAGCGGCTATGAGATTGACCCTGCCGCAATACTTAAATCGGCTATGTTCAAGGAGGATTACAGTCAGATGGTGATAGTAAAAGATATTGACTTTTATTCTCTTTGTGAACACCATATGCTGCCGTTCTACGGAAAGGCTCATGTGGCATATATTCCTAACGGTTACATTACCGGCCTGAGCAAGATTGCACGTGTGGTTGATGCGTTTGCCAGGCGCCTGCAGGTGCAGGAGCGCATGACTTCACAGATCAAGGACTGCATTCAGGAGACACTGCAGCCGCTTGGCGTGATGGTGGTTATTGAGGCCAGCCATATGTGTATGCAAATGCGCGGGGTGGAGAAACAGAACTCCGTAACTACTACATCTGATTTCACTGGCGCTTTCAATCGCGCCAAGACCCGCGAGGAGTTCATGAATCTGATCTCCCGCAGATGACGCATTAGGGACGGTTCCTTCTGCGGACATTTGGAACAAATGTCCGCAGAAGGAACCGTCCCTAGTGCGTCATAGGGTGATGATGCGGTCACCGAGGGTTTTGGAGAGTTCGGAGCGGGCTTGGAGGAGTTGCTGATAGCGGATCTGCAATTCTGACAGATTCTCAACCGTGGCCTCTTGAATCTCTTTTTCTGTTTTTTTGATTTCAAGGCGGACAACCTCCATCTGGTAGTCAGCCATGGTGTGGCGGGTCAATTTCAGCAGGTGGGCTTCATCATCGGTGGGCATATTGTCCTTGAAGAGTTTGCTCAACTGGTAGCGCTCCTCCATCAGGCTGGCGGCGGTGAGGCTTACGAATGTTTCGGGGTGAGACAAGAAGAATTTCTTTGTGTTGAAATTCTTTTCCTCCAGATGCTCGGCCATAATCTCTACAAAACGCTTATAGACGGGGTGGCGGAACTCAAGTCCGTCATTCTGGAGCGAGCCTACTATGAACTGGCCCACGGTCATATCCTGTTCCTGCCCCTCATCATTCTGGTATGTGCACATGACCTTGCCGCCGTACCTTACTATCAGTTGTGATAAAAGGCGCTCCTTATCCATCATGGGGCCTAATCCGTCACGCTTTAGTGCGCGTATGTCCTGACGCAGTTTGTCCTCGGGCGACAATTGTGGATCAGGGGCCTTTTCATCGGTGGATTCGGGTGATTCGGCGGGTTCGGGACTGGTGGTTTTTTCGGGCTCCGGAGCACTTGGCTGGGCAGGCTGGGGAACAGCCTGGGACTGTTCGCGCTGGCGGCGGTTGACGTCATTAATGAGCAGTCGCTCGTCAATCTTCATTATTTGGCTGCACTCAGTAATATAGACTGAGCGTACAATCGGATCCTGAATGACCGATATGCTCTGCGTTATGCTTTTTATGAGTTCGCTGCGGCTGTAGGGGTCATCGGATGCATCCTCCATAAGCAGGTTTACCTTGAAGCGGATGAAATCTACCTGATGGGTGTCAATGTACTGCTGGAAAGCGGTGGCGCCGCGACCCTGGGCAAAGCTGTCGGGGTCTTCGCCGTCGGGCAGGAGCAGAACCTTGACGTTCATGCCCTCGGCAAGCAGCATGTCAATGCCGCGCAGGGATGCTTTGATGCCGGCCCTGTCACCGTCATAGAGCACGGTTATGTTGTTGGTGAAACGGTGTATCAGGCGAATCTGGTCTTCAGTGAGTGACGTGCCGCTAGATGCAACCACGTTCTCAACGCCGCTTTGGAACATCGATATGACATCGGCATAACCCTCCACCAGGAAACAGCGGTCTTTGCGGACTATTGCCTGCTTGGCCTGATACAGTCCGTATAGCTCACGTCTTTTGGAGTAGATTATGGATTCAGGTGAGTTGACGTATTTGGCAACTTTGGCGTCGGAACTCATTATTCGGCCGCCGAATGCCACTACCTTGCCCGCTATGGAGTGTACGGGAAATATCACGCGACCATGGAAACGGTCACGCAGCTGGCCGTCGTTCTCGCGCTCGTAGCAGAGTCCGGTTTTGATGAGGTTCTCCCTGGTGTAGCCTTTGGCCAGTGCGGCTCGGGCCAGGGCATCGGGCTCATCGGGACTATAGCCTAAAAAGAATTTGTCCAATATGTCATCGCGGAAACCGCGTTTACGGAAATAGGCCAGACCTATGGCGCGGCCCTTGTCGGTATTAAGCAGGGTATCCTTGAAGAAGTCCAGTGCAAACTGGTTGGTTATGAACATTGAATCGCGCTCGTTCTGCAGGGCTTTCTCAGAGTCGGTCAGTTCACGTTTGCGGAACGGTATGCCGTATTTGTTGGCCAGCCATTCGGCAGCATCCTGGAAGGACATCTGTTCATGTTCCATGAGAAAGTGTATCACGTTGCCGCCCTTGCCGCAACTGAAACATTTGCAGATTCCCTTGGAGGGGGAGACGTAGAATGACGGTGTCTTTTCATTGTGGAAAGGACACAGACCTACATAGTTCACACCGCGCCGGCGCAGGGTGACGAACTCTGAAACCACATCAACTATGTTGGCGGCATCAAGAATCTTTTCAATGGTGAGTTGGTCTATCATTGTTACGTTTCATCTCTGATGCCAAAATTACAAAAAGAGCGTCAAGCACGGAAGTATATTGACGGCTAACTTGTGAACATTAGGTGTTCATTTTAAATTTTATTGACAAAAAGAATTGCGTAGTTCAAAGTAAATGTAGTTATTTTGTAAACGAAACCAATTAAATAAGATAATTGTGGAAAAGCCTTACAAAATCAGAGAAAAAACGGAGAAAGACGCCAATTACCGTGGCCTTATCCGTGCCGAACTTGCCGATGAACTGTATGACAGAATCCTTACTGTCATAGTTGCCGAAAAGAAGTACCGTGACCCGGATTATTCTGCCAAGCAGTTGGCTGAGGAGTTGAACACCAACCCCAGATATCTTTCGGCGGTGATCAATTCAAGATTTGGAATGAACTATTCAAATCTGGTGAATCAGCACAGAGTGCGTGAAGCAGCCCATATGCTTCTGGACAAGCGTTATGTGGACAAGACCATGGAGGAGATTGGTCTGATGGCCGGTTTTGCCAACCGTCAGTCATTCTATGCCGCTTTTTTCAAAGAGAAAGGAGAGGCTCCCCATCAATATAAAAAACGTCACCTGCAGAAGTGACCGGTATTTTGAAACTGTTTTTCTGAAATGACGGTTCAGGAGAGGATCGTTGACATAAAGCAGAAACTGAGGCTCAATATGAACGGTGTTGCCTCAGGTAGCATGAAAGAGGCGGGCATTGCATATAAACTCAATTTCGGAGTGGGGCTGCCTGAACTCAAAAGAATTGCACAGGAGACAGAAAAGGACTCAGAACTGGCTGTTGCATTGTGGAAAGAGAATATCCGCGAATGCATGATGCTGGCTGCGCTCATTTATCCGAGTGAGGCTTTTATGCCTGATCTGGCAGATTTATGGGTTGAGCAGATAGATTATCCTGATGTGGCCGAAGTGTGTTCAATGTACCTGTTCAGCAAAATGAAAGAGGCTTCGACAACTGCATTCCGCTGGATAGCATCTGATAGCGGAATGATCAGTTATTGCGGTTTTCTTACTTTGGCACATTTGTTGCGTACAGGTCGTGAGATGGGGCCGCGTTATGTCAGTGAACTGAAGGATCAGGCCGATGCTGCGGTTAAGGGACCGAACGTTCTGACAGCAAGGGCCGCCCGGACAGTTCTTGACCTATTGGACGGAGAGAATGGATAAGGCCGATGAATTGCGCAGGTCGCGTGAACTCATGTCAGAGTATCTGCGCCTGAACGGTTTGAGAAATACACCTGAAAGACAGGCATTGCTTGAGGCTGTCTGCATGACAGAGGGCGCGTTTATGCCCGAGTCCCTGTTGACCACAATGGCTGAGGAGAAAAAGTTCAGGGTGAGCAGAGCGACTGTTTACAACAATCTCAATCTGCTGGAGTCTGCAGGCCTGGTGCGCAAATCATGTCTGAACGGTCAGATCAGGTATGAAAAGGCCGGATATGTCAATAAAGGCCGGATAAGGCTGATATGCGGCATGTGCGGCAGGGTTACTGAAATGACCGATGACAGGGTGCGCCGCCAGATTGAGGATATGCGCAAGACAAGGTTTACCATGACGGAGTGGTCTCTGTCAGTTTACGGCCTTTGCAGCAAATGCTCAACGGCGATAAAGAGAAAACAGAACAAATTGAATAAAATACATAAAGAGAAAAAATGAAAACGGAAAAGATTGATGTCCTCTTGGGACTGCAATGGGGTGATGAAGGTAAAGGTAAGGTTGTAGATGTGCTGACTCCGCGTTATGACGTTGTGGCACGTTTCCAGGGAGGTCCTAATGCCGGTCACACTCTGATTTTTGACGGTAAGAAATTTGTGCTCAAATCAATTCCTTCGGGAGTTTTCCAGGGTAACAAACAGAATATAATCGGTAACGGTATGGTGCTTGATGCCGCTCTCTTTAAGGCAGAGGCTGAGGCACTTGAGGCTGCAGGCATTGACCTTAAGAGCCGTCTGCTCATATCCAAGAAGGCACACCTGATCCTGCCTACACACCGTCTTATGGACAGTGCCCTGGAGGCATCAAAGGGTTCAAACAAGGTTGGTACTACCGGTCGCGGCATAGGCCCCACATACACAGACAAGGTAGCACGTACCGGCGTTCGCGTTGGTGATCTGCTGCGTCCTGATTTTGAGGAGCGTTATGCTGCAGCACGTGCCGCCCATGAGCGTACTCTCAAGAGCCTGAACTTTGAGTATGACCTGGCTCCGCTGGAGGCAGCTTGGCGTGAGGGTATTGCCTACATGAAACAGTTCAAGTTCGTGGACAGCGAGCACTATGTTGCCAACCTGCTGCGTGAGGGCAAGACCATCCTCTGCGAGGGTGCCCAGGGTACTATGCTTGACATAGACTTCGGTTCATATCCGTTTGTAACCTCATCAAACACCATATGTGCAGGTGCTTGCACAGGTCTGGGTGTTGCTCCGCGCAACATCGGTAAGGTTTACGGTATCATGAAGGCCTACTGCACACGCGTGGGTAGCGGTCCGTTCCCCACTGAGTTGTTTGACAAGGACGGTGAGACTCTTTCTGACCGCGGTAATGAGTTCGGTGCTGTAACCGGACGCCGTCGCCGTTGCGGTTGGGTTGACCTGGTGGCCCTGCGTTATGCAGTACGTCTGAATGGTGTTACAGACCTGATCCTGATGAAGAGTGACGTTCTGGATGTGTTCAAGACCATCAAGGCCTGTGTGGCATACAAACTGCCCGACGGCACCCAGACTGATGAGTTCCCGTTTGACTGCGAGGGTGTAGAGCCTATCTATGAGGAACTTCCAGGTTGGCAGACAGACCTTACCGCCCTGCATGACGAGGATGAGTTCCCTGAGGAGTTCAACAATTACATATCATTCCTGGAGGAGTATCTTGAGACCCCTGTTTCAATAGTTTCAGTCGGTCCTGACCGCCACCAGACAATCGTTCGCGAGTAATGTATTTACCATCATATCCCGGTTATTCAACCCCATATGCTTTGTATTGGGTGTTGTTTATCGTCATAGCCATTCTGACCTACTCGGTGCAGGCCAACCTGAACCGCAAGTTCAAGAAGTATTCCAAGGTGCCTACCCGTAACGGCAGTACCGGTTATGAGGTGGCCTCCAGAATGCTTGCCGAATACGGAATTTCAGGCATAAAGGTAACTTGCGTGGAAGGTCGTCTTACGGATCATTACAATCCGGAGAACAATACCGTTAACCTGAGCAAGGATGTATATTACGGCAACAGCATAATGGCTGCGGCTGTGGCTGCCCATGAATGCGGACATGCCGTACAGCATGCCAAGCAGTATGCACCTGTCAAGATGCGTTCAGCATTGGTGCCGGTGGTGCAGTTCTCCTCACAGATAGTTACCTGGGTGCTGCTTGCCGGTATCCTTATGATTGAGGTATTCCCCGGCCTGATGCTTGCCGGTATCCTGCTTTTTGCCATGACCACCCTGTTCAGTTTCATAACCCTGCCGGTTGAGGTTGATGCCAGCCGTCGGGCCCTTGCCTGGCTCAAGCAAACCGATATTGCCCGTGGTGAGACTATGGAGGCTGCTACCGATGCCCTTAAGGCCGCTGCTTACACCTATGTTGTGGCTGCCATAAGTTCATTGGGTACACTGATTTATTACATAATGATTTACGGGTCCAGAAGACGTTGATTAATAAATGAAACCATCAATTCCAAAAGGTACGCGTGACTTCACTCCGGTGGAGATGGCACGCCGTAACTACATATTTGATACCATCCGCGGAGTGTTCCGCCTGTTCGGTTACCGCCAGATTGAGACTCCCTCAATGGAGAATCTATCCACCCTTATGGGCAAGTACGGTGAGGAGGGCGACAAACTCCTGTTCAAGATACAGAACTCAGGTGATTACATGAGTGGCCTGACCGATGAGGAACTGCTGTCACGTAACAGCCTCAAGTTGGCCTCCAAGTTCTGCGAGAAGGGTCTGCGTTATGACCTTACAGTGCCGTTTGCCCGTTTTGTGGTGATGCACCGCGAGGAACTGCAGTTCCCCTTCAAGCGTTTCCAGATACAGCCCGTTTGGCGTGCTGACCGCCCCCAGAAAGGCCGTTACCGCGAGTTCTACCAGTGTGATGCTGATGTGGTGGGCAGTGATTCGCTTCTCTATGAGATTGAACTCATACAGATGATTGACACCGTGTTCAGCCGTTTTGGTGTACGCGTGGCCATCAAGCTGAACAACCGCAAGATTCTGGCCGGTATTGCTGAATCCATCGGTCAATCCGATAAGATTGTTGACATTACCGTTGCCATAGATAAACTTGACAAGATAGGTCTGGACGGCGTTAATGCCGAACTGGCAGAGAAGGGTCTGCCGCAGGATGCCATTGACAAACTGCAACCCATTATCAAACTGACAGGTTCAAACAGCGAGAAACTGGATACAATCGCTAATGTGCTGGCTGGCAGCGAGACAGGTCTTAAGGGTGTTGAGGAGTGCCGTTTCATACTGGACGGTGCAACCAGACTGGGACTCAAGAACCAACTGGAACTTGACCTGACCTTGGCACGCGGCCTGAACTACTACACCGGCGCTATCTTTGAGGTCAAGGCTCTTGATGTGGAGATTGGCTCCATAAGCGGCGGCGGACGTTATGACAATCTGACCGGTATATTCGGACTGCCGGGTGTGAGCGGTGTGGGCATATCATTCGGTGCTGACCGTATTTATGATGTGCTCAATCAGTTGGACCTATATCCCAAGGAGGCGCAGGGCGGCGTCAAGGTGCTGTTCCTGAATCTGGGTGATGAGGAGGCTCAGTTCTGCCTTAAGTTGCTGGCTGAATTAAGGAACAAAGGCATTCCCGCCGAGATTTACCCTGACAATGCCAAGATGAAAAAGCAGATGGCTTATGCCAACGCCAATTTAATACCCTACGTCGCAATAGTAGGAAGCAACGAATTAGCAGAAGGAAAGGTCACTCTCAAGAATATGGAAACAGGAGAACAGACTCTGATTGATGCTCAATCTTTATGGAAGAGTTTGATATAAGACAGCAGCAACTAAACTCGGACAAGGAGCTGGATAATGCGCTCCGGCCACTCAAGTTTGACGATTTTGCAGGACAAAGCAAGATTGTTGAGAACCTGCGTGTCTTTGTACAGGCAGCCCGCCAGCGCGGCGAGTCGCTTGACCATACCCTGCTGCACGGCCCTCCCGGACTGGGCAAGACCACTCTGAGCAACATCATAGCCAATGAGTTGGGCGTGGGCTTCAAGATAACATCGGGCCCCGTGCTGGACAAACCGGGTGATTTGGCAGGTATCCTTACCTCACTGGAGCCTAAAGATGTCCTTTTCATCGATGAAATACACCGTCTTTCACCTGTAGTTGAGGAGTATCTCTACTCGGCTATGGAGGATTACCGTATTGACATAATGATAGACAAGGGTCCCAGTGCCCGCAGCATACAGATTGACCTGAATCCCTTTACGCTGATTGGTGCCACTACCCGCAGCGGTCTGCTTACCGCACCGTTGCGTGCCCGTTTTGGTATCAACATGCATCTGGAGTACTATGATGCCAAGACTCTGCAGAAGATTGTCATGCGTTCTGCCGGCATTCTGGGTATTCCGTGTGATGTGGATGCTGCTGCCGAGATTGCAGGCCGAAGCCGTGGTACGCCCCGTATTGCCAACGCCCTTTTGCGCCGCGTGCGTGACTTTGCGCAGGTAAAGGGGTCTGGCAGAATAACCCTTTCAATCGCTAATATCGCCCTTGAGGCACTTAATATTGACAAATACGGGTTGGATGAGATTGACAACCGTATTCTGACTACCATCATTGACAAGTTCAAGGGTGGCCCGGTAGGTATAGGTACCATTGCCACCGCGCTTAGTGAGGATGCCGGTACCATAGAGGATGTCTATGAACCGTTCCTTATTCAGGAAGGATTCCTTAAGCGTACTCCTCGTGGCCGTGAGGTGACAGACCTGGCTTACAAACACCTGGGCCGTTCCCGCTATGCCTCAATGTCAGGCGACCTGTTTGAATAGATGCGACAGAATTGCAACGCTTCAGGTTTTAACTGAAGCATATTCCCGTCATATATTTGTCGGGTAAAACAAAAAATGAGAGCATATGAGACGCCTTTGTAGAATTACACTTCTGATTATCATTATGACACTGACTACTGCAACTGCCAGCGCTGACAAGTATTCACGCGCTTGGAAGAAGGTGGAAAATTTCATTAAAGAGGACCTTCCGGAGAGTGCTGCCAAGGAAATTTACAACATCTGGGATATGGCGGCGCGTGACAATGACGGTCGCCAGATGCTTAAAAGTGCCGTCTATCTTACCCAGGTACAGCAGACATACGCTGAAAACAGCATAAAAGAGGGGATTGAACTCTTCTCCACGCTTCTGCCCAAGTTGAAAGTTCAGGAGCACAAGGCTCTTTGCCACGCATTCCTGGCCAAGGGATACCTTAATTACTGGAACAAGAACAAATATAACACCAGGCGTAATGTGCCTACCGATGAGGTCAACCCTCCGCTTGAGCATTGGACCCCAAAGATGATGTGTGACACCATCTGCTACCATCTGAACCAGTCCATCCAACTGGCCGGTAATGTATCGTACACTTCGGCCCTACGTGACGGAGGAATAGTACTGAACCCGTCAGGCTCAGGTATGGGCTATACGGACTGGAGTTCTGTCAAGGGTGTTGCATCGGGTTATTATGAGGAGTTTTTCCCGGGCGGGAACAAGGCGGGTCAGAAACTGCGTCCAAGCCTTGTGGATATGCTCATGGACAACGCCATGACTCTCATTACTGACTACCGTTTTACCATAGGCAAGAAAAAGTTCTTTGATGACCGTCGCCTGTACGGTAGCATGCAGGATTTTATTGCAGCCACTGAGGGGGTTACGGCCGATGATCCTGACATGTGGATGTTCTACGTGCTGCGCTGCCTGTCATTGCACAACATAAACTCCAAACCCGACATACGCTGCACCATAGACATCAGGCGCATGCGTACTCTCAATGAATATCTTGACAATGACGGTGGTTGGAACAGGAATGATGACGAATGGCTCAAGGGGTGCGTCTCTCTGGCTGAATCATATAACAAAAAGGTCAAGTTCAGTACCATGCTCTACAGCATGGCTGCCCGCAAGATTGTAGATAACAGTCTCTCTTTTTCTGATGAAAAGGCTCCGGTCATGATGCGTCAGGCGCATGATATCTGCCTGGTGGCAGGTAAGAAATGGCCCAAGAGTGAGGGAGCGTTTGAGTGTTATGCCATAAAGGATGAGATAGAACGACGTAATGTAAAGTTTGAGTTCCAGCGGGATTTCCTGCCTGCGGAGCGAAACATTGCCCGTCTTGACTACAAGAATGTAAATACCGTATATCTCAAAGTGGTTGAGGTGCCGGGTGAAATCAAGGCCGAAGACCAGGTTTCCCTGTTGTCGCAACTTAACCAGTGCAGCGTTGTCGAGGAGTGGAGCATGCGAGTGAATGATCCGGGTGATTATCTGGAGCATCACACCATGATAAACATCTCACCGGTTATGCAGGGGTGCTATTACCTGCTTGCCTCATCGGGCCCATATTTTGGCAGCGGTGACTGCATAGCGTACCAGTATATTGAGTGTAACGGCATACAGTTCATCAAACTTGTCCAAGACAACGGAACGCTGTACGGTGTAGCCGCCGATACCCGCACAGGCAAACCCGTACCCAACTGCAAATATACTGTCTGGAGGGTGAATTATGACGGTGACCAGGTAAAGATGATGACCAGGGGCATAACCGAAACTGACGGCACCATAGTTGTTGAGGGGCTCAAGAATGACCGCTACAAGATAGAACTTGAATCCGGCACGAACAGGGGTAATGCCACATTCTACATACCTTGGCACAGTGATATGCCTGACCGCCAGTATGCAAGGATCTTTACGGACCGCTATACCTATCTGCCAGGTGATTCCATCCAATACTTTGGGATGGTTTATACCAAAAATTCTGAAAAAGGAAAGGTGCTGAGCGGCGTAAAGGTCGAGATAACTGTCCGTGGTAACGGATTTGACAAGTGCATAGACACACTGGTCACAGACAGCATGGGAGCATTCAAGGGCTCATTCAGGATACCTGACAATTGCAGGCCGGGTTCCCTTACAATATCTGCCGATGAGGATGAAAATGAGGATTATTACTCATTCAACGCCCGTACTGCGGTAAACGTGGAGTCATTCAAGCAGCCCAAGTTTGAGATCATGATGGATCCTTGCCGCGATGAGGTCTATTATGACACTCCCGTTACCATATCGGGTAAAGCCGTATCATATACGGGTGTTCCCATAGACAGTGCATCGGTACAGTGGTATGCAGGTGTTCTCTCGTGGAATTGCCACAGGTTATGCATACCTGATGAGGGAAACATGGTAAGGATTGGTGCCGGCAGCATCAGTACCGCATCGGACGGTACGTTCAGTTTCAACATCACTGTGCCCTCTGAGATAATGCTGGAGGACAGACAGAATATCAATGTAAATGTATCGGTTACAGATTTGAACGGCGAGACGCATGAAGCCACTCTCAATCTTATGGCCAGTCAGAAACCGGACAGACACATTGATATCTGGTTAAATGGCAACGTCATTGACAAGGATGGACTTAAGACCATGTTCTTTTCACTTCAGTCCGATAACGGTCCGGTGTCAGGCCGCATAAATGTAAAGGTGTCGCGCCTTACATGGCAGGAGAATCCGGGGCTTCCGCTTCCTTTCAATACATTCTCAGATAATAAAAGCCATCCCAGGTACGCAAGGGAACTGGCTGAGAATGCCTATAACATGAACCTCAAGGAGCGTTTCCCGCTGTATGACTTTGACATAAAGGGTGATGATGTGGTGGAGAATGTAGTCTTTGCTGGCGTGATACCTTTTGATAAGGATGATCCGGAGAGTATGAAACTGATGCTTGACGGTTTACAGTCAGGAGAATATCGTGTCATCTACAGTGCTGAAGGGTGCACTGAAAACAGTATGGATTTCACCCTGTGTCGTGAGGATGACTGTGACTTTGTTCCTCTCAGTCCGCTGTTGTGGATTTATAACGCAGACGGCCGTACCCGTAATGCTGAAGTAGGTGATACCGCCCTGATTCGCCTGGGTAACAGCCGCAAGGGGACAATCATCCATTACATGATTGAAAACAAGTACGGTGTCTATGAGCGTGGTATGCTGGAGAGCAACGGCCGTCAGCAGGTGTTGAGCATCCCGGTTACCAGAGAACTTATAGGAATGTTCACAGTGAACTTGTGCGTGCTCTATGAGGAGGTAAGTGAGAATGTCTCTGTATCATTCAAGGTGCCCGACCGTGAAAAGGACCTTAAGTTTGAACTTGTAACGTTCCGCAACCTTTTGGAGCCCGATGTTGATGAGGAGTGGAATATCCGTATTACTGACTGGTATGGTAATCCGGTAAAGGCTGCCATACTGATGGATATGTATGACCGTGCGCTTGATGTGTATGGACGGCATAATATATGGTTCCAGCCTTTCAGTGCCGCATACGTGAATGGTAGGACCCTGATAGACAATCCTTATAGGAACGCCAGTCAGTATCTTGCTTGGGAACACACCTTTGGCACAAACTATGAATATAAGGGCAAGCGTGCCATTACCGGTACGCTGATAGACCCGTTCCAGTATAGTTATCAGGCCCGTATGGGTCAGGTGCGTCTGCGCGGAGCCGGTGCCAAGGCTGCTATGCCCAATTCCGTATTTATGGAAGAATTTGAGGGCTTGGGCCTTTCTTCAGCCGATGAATCTCTCCAGGGTCGTGTATCCGGACTTAATGTAGTATTCAATTCAGGTGATCTGATTGCAGAAAGGTCAGACATAGAACTACAGGATGCAGTCCGTGAGCAGGAAAAGTTATCTTTACGTTCAGACCTTAATACAACAGGTCTTTTTGAGTACCTCATCTCTGACTCTACGGGAAACGCTACCGTTCATTTCCGTGCGCCGCAACTGCTTACAAACTGGAGGGTTCTGGGTATAACATATACTGATTCACTCAGTACCGGCCGCATAGATACCACCCTTACCACACGTAAACTTATAATGGTGGAACCATCATCGCCTCGTTTCATGCGTGAGGGTGACCGCATGGAGTTTACCGTCAAGGTGAGCAATCTGACAGAAAACGATTTCAAGGCCGATGTTACCATGACCCTTACCGATGCCGTAACAGGAAAGGCCCTGAACATAATTGAAGGCGGATACAAGAAGAACGTGAATGTTCCGGCCGGAGGCAGCACGGGCACATCATTTATTATAAAGGTGCCTAAGGGTCTGACTGCAGTGACCTACAGGCTTACGTCACAGACCACAGGCCACAGTGACGGCATGATGGAGACCATTCCCGTGCTCTCAAACCGCACTCAGGTAGTTCAGTCTCTGTCGTTGTTCAACAACGGAAATGAGAAACGCACTTTCCGCTTTGAGGTGCTTGACAAGCCCCGTTCCAGCACTATGGCAAATGAGGAACTGACCCTTGAGTACAGCGCAACACCTATCTGGTACGCCATACAGAGTCTGCCCATAATGATACGTGTGGATGATCCCAGTAACCTGCGTCTGTTCCACAGCATGATGGGTGCCGCCATATCACAGGATCTCTGTAGGCGTTATCCGGTAATACGGGAGATGCTTGACGAGTGGGCTGCACTGCCTGTATCGGGTTGGCAGACTCAACTTGAAAAGAATCAGAAACTGACCGGTACCCTGCTTGAGGAGACCCCGTGGCTGTGGCGCAGCAATAATGAACGTGACCGCCTGCATGCCCTGGCTACACAACTCGGTTCAGAGGAGACCGCCCGTGCCTTTGATGAAGCCCTTGAAAAGATTATCGCTGCTCAGGGTTCTGACGGCGGCTGGCCATGGATTGAGGGCTTGTCGTCAAGCCTGCATATCACTGACGAGATTCTGCAGGGCCTTGGTCTGCTCATAGAGAACGGCATAATTGATGTAACGCCTGAACTCAGGAACGTGCTGCAGAGAGGACTTGATTACATGGACGCCGCATTCTATAAGGAGTATAATTCAGACAATAAGCCTGAGTCATTAGGCTACAGTGAGTTGAGTTACCTGTTAACCCGTTCATATTATACAGGCTATACTTTCAACGGGCTTACCCGTGCCAGTCATACCTATTTCAGCCGTCTTGCAGAGATAGAGGATACCCATAACCTGAATCTTTATTACCGTTCAGAACTAGCTCTGCTTATGGCCCGTAACGGCAAGCGTGACCAGGCTCAACACATTGCCGCCACACTTGTGGAACGCTCCCTATATACCGATGAAATGGGCCGTTATTGGCGTGACAATGCCGGAGGAATGTTCTGGTATGAGGCTCCCATTGAGACTCAGGCTCTGATCATACGCACACTTCTTGCTGTAGGCCGTGAAACCGAAGCGATTGAGGCTGCACGCTGGCTGCTCAAGCAGAAGCAGACTACAGGCTGGGGCTCATCGGCCGCAACAGCCGCTGCAGTAACGGCGCTTATGGCTACCGGCGGTAACGCACAGTTGGAGTCAGATCCAGACATTACAATATATGTAGGCAAGGATGCCGTAAAGGCCTCAACCGACAAGGCAACTGCCGGTTATACAACCAGGACCTGGCAGGGGCCCATCGGCAGGGACAAGGCTGAGATTACGGTAGATTCCAAGACTCCGGGCATAAGTTGGGGCGCAGTTTATCGCACATTCACTGAGGAACTGGACAAGGTTGAGCATCAGGAGAACGGTATGACTCTTAAGCGCACTGTCTGGCGTGTAATACATGGTGCTGACGGTGACCGTCTTGAAGAGGTCAAGCCAGGCACCGTTCTCCATGTTGGTGACCGGCTCAGAATACACTTTGACCTTGTGACTGACCGCAATCTTGAATACCTTCAGTTGGCCGATATGCGTGCCGCCGCCGTTGAGCCCGTCAGCACACGTGGCGGGTACAGTTACAACTGGCGTGACGGAATAGGTTACTATGCTGCTCCGGGCAACACGCGCAACGTTTTCTATATTGACCGTCTCAATAAGGGCAGTTACGCAATAGAGTATGAGGTCAAGGTTCAGAAACCGGGTCGTTTTACCGTCGGGAATGCCGTAATGCAATGCCTGTATGCTCCTGAATTCAGGGCAACTACCGCATCGGCCGTAATCACCGTAAATCAGTGATAACGCCTGCGTATTATCCCAACGTGTTTCAGGACTATTACAGGCGGTATTTAACAATTTTTAAAACTAGATGATTAGGAAAATATGTGCCCGTTGAATAAATTTGCAAATGAATAATAGGATGATAATCTGTTCATATGAATTGAGTTGTCAGTTTTTTTGAATAGATTTTGGGATTCAGGTCCCAAATATTATGCATAGTCCTTTTATGAATATACATTTTAACAAAAACCAATTATCCTGAAATGAGAAATCAAACAACAGAGGGGTCTTTCCAACTCGCTCCATGCTATTCCTTGCTCCAGAATAATCTGGTGCCCAAGTCCAATCCATGCATTTCTATTTGTCCAATTCCAGAAGATTAAATTTAGTAAGATGAAACAATTCTGTTATGTCGCTTTTGCGCTGCTGATATTATCAATCGTAGTCCCTTCAGTCAATAAAATCGTAGAAAGAAACAGTCACAGTCAGTCTATAATGGATGTTCATGAGGCAATGGCTCAGCAGAACTTTTATGTTACTGTAGAGGCAGGTTTTCAGAACAGCCGCGGAAAGATATCCACATCAATCGGTGAAGGCGATGAACGTATCGCACTCCGTTCTGGTGACAGGCTTTATGTACGTGCTGTCATAAGCGGCACCGCTCCTGAAAAGATAATGGCCGGTTTCCTGACTATCCAGGACCTTGAGAAAGGTGATACAAAGGCCGTATTCAAGGGCGCTCTTTCTCCATATGAATGGAGTGAATCCCAGAGCCGCTATGTAAATTCCAAGCATGATTTCAGCAATCTTGATGATCCTTTGAGCGAGTGTGAGGGTGTGTTCGCCATGCTTGTTGACAAGGATGTTGACAATTTCAAGGTGGGTGCCGAAGACAAGCGCGGATGTTTTTCAGTCTGCATTGCACCTGATGTAAACTCTCTTCGCAAAAAGTGTCTTGAGGTGTTCGGCTGGTATGACAGCACAACCAACTTTATTGCGCTCAACTCTGATGATCCCGGCACCAGCGCTCCCATTTTCAACTATTCAATCAGCGGCGGACTTACTCCAAACGCATCATATAATGTTTATTATGCATCATCATCTTCAAGCGCTGACAAAGAGTTCCCTACATATTCACTTGGAACCGTGACCGCTGATCCTGAGGGAAAGGTTGATTTTGCATGTTACAATTACTGCGCCAATGATGCTCATGTCCATGAGATCCGTTTTGTCAACAAGCGTGACAACAGCGACGTCAAACTGGTTACTTTGGGCATGAGGTCTGTAGCCAACAGGGTCTATAACATTAGCGGTGCTGCCACATCGGAGAGCCATACCATGGCTATGGCAAATTCTGCTTCAAAATAAGACAGATTTTTTAAGGAAACACCAGACGGTCATAGGTCGTGTTAAAAACCGTGACCTGCCCGTCATGATGAAACCCGTTACCGGTGTAAAGGCGGTATGCTGTGTCGTTTCCCGGATCAACTGCTATTGTGGCTAAAGGAATCCCTGCTTTATTCTTAAGCCGTAACATTTCCTGAATCAGTGCCGATGCGATACCCTTGCACCGGTATTCCTCAAGAACGGCAAGGGAATCCAGATAAAACTCTCCGGCGCATGCCTCATCATCCATTGACTGATAGTCGTCGCCGACATACATCCGTATCATAGGAAACGTAACATCACGCATCATGCGGTAACGTGCCCCGTCATACGCCACCATCAGGCCCGCAGGTACACCGTCATACAACGCAACAGTGGCATTGCACCAACTGTAGAGCGTATCCTCACGCCTGCATATGTCAGCCAGATGCTCAATATGCCCCTCATCGGCCTCATCAATATGCAGCGCCCGCAACACATTCTCAGCAATGAACCGCGCATCATCAGCCGTCGCCCGTCTTAATGTTATGCTTCCTCCTTTAATCATGATGATATTGACTGCTCAAAGATATAAATATATTTGCCAGACCGAGCGTAATTTAAGGGCTATAGGCTCAAAAAACACGGAACTCTTTCCAGTTGCAGTAGCCGAACTATCAGTTTGGGGAGCATTCAGTGACTTGGCGTTAAGCGCAAGACCTTGGGAGGATCCCGTTAAAAACGGCGCTTGTCTGACGACGAATAGACGCCGTAGGCGGCTATGATGGAGGAGTTCGCCGTTTAGGGTCCGGAAAGGTCTTGCGTAGCCAAGGAGCGTCTGCTCCCCAAACTGATAGTTCGGCGAAGGCAAATATTTTGAGTCTATACCCCTTA
>JAFZKA010000100.1 GCA_017551925.1 Bacteroidaceae bacterium
GCTTGCGGTCAGCACGCTCCTGCTCCAGAGCATAGAAGCAACGGGCCACCTTCTTGGTGTTCTCCGTAACTGGCTCCTTAAGGTTACCGCCGGCAGGTGATACAGTACCTATAAAGGTAATTGAACCCGGCTGGCCGTTGTTCAGATACACGTAACCTGCACGTCCGTAGAAGTTTGCAATGATAGATGAAATATCCATCGGGAATGCATCGGGACCAGGCAACTCCTCCATACGGTTGGACATCTCACGCAGAGCCTGTGCCCAACGTGAAGTGGAGTCAGCCATAAGCAGAACTCTCAGACCCATAGAGCGGTAGTACTCCGATATGGCCATAGCCGTATAGACCGATGCCTCACGCGCAGCAACCGGCATGTTTGATGTATTTGCAATGATTATGGTACGTTCCATCAACTTGCGGCCTGTGTGCGGGTCATCCAGTTCCGGGAACTCTGTGAAGATCTCCACAACCTCATTGGCACGCTCACCGCAGGCAGCGATTACCACGATATCGGCCTCAGCCTGCTTGGATATGGCGTGCTGCAGCACAGTCTTACCCGTACCGAACGGACCGGGGATGAATCCCGTACCGCCCTCAACTATCGGGTTCAGCGTATCAATTGAACGTACACCAGTCTCAAGCAGTTTGAATGGACGCGGTTTCTCGCGATAGTTGGTCATAGCCACCTTCACGGGCCATTTCTGGATCATGTTCACGCTAACCGTATCGCCCTTGGCGTTCTCCAGCACCGCAATCTCATCAATTATGCGATACTCACCCTGGGGCGCAATCTTCTTGACGGTATATTCGCCCTCCAGCTGGAACGGAGCCATAATTTTGAGCGGCTGGAAGTTCTCCTCAACCTTACCCAGCCAGTCCGATGAACGCACCTTGTCACCCACCTTAACGATAGGCTCAAACTTCCAGAGGCGGTCATTATCAAGCGGATAAGTGTATTCACCGCGCTTGAGGAACACGCCCGTCATCTTGTCCAGGTCATTCTGCAGACCGTCAAAGTTGTGTGACAGCATGCCGGGGCCAAGCGTAACCTCAAGCATGTGACCGGTAAACTCGGCGGGTGAACCAACCTTAAGGCCACGGGTACTCTCAAACACCTGGACGAACACGTTTTCGCCCTGCACCTTGATGACCTCTGACATCAGTTTGTCGCCGCCGGTCTCAATATAGCAGATCTCATTCTGCGCAACAGGGCCGTCAACTTTTAACGTCACCATGTTCGCAATGACTCCGCGTACTGTACCTTTTGTACTCATATATCTCGTTTTTGATGCAATTGGGGACAGTCCCCTTTTGCACGTTTTTTTATTTTTCAACTATCGCAATCCTTTAGAACGTGCAAAAGGGGACTGTCCCCAATTGCACCTTTTCAACTCATCTGAACTCTGCGGGAACGCTGGTTTGTGCCTTCAATTCTCCAATCAGTTTGCGGAAGAGTTGCTGCCCCTTCTCCTTGTCAAGGGTAGTCCAGCGCTCCACCATCCCCAGCCGCACCATGTAAGAGAACAAACGCTCCACAGTAAAGTAATCAAAGAACGTATGCTCCTCAAGCCAGTGCCAGCGTATCAGGTCTGTCTTGCGCTCACGCTGTGACAGATCATCCTCCTCAAGCAACCGCATCACCTCATCAAAAAAGTCCACCTCCTGGCTGAGCCCCCAGTCTCTTGCACCGCTGGTGCGCAGAGCCTGTGCCGTAGCATTTGAGCCCACAATAACTTTCTGCGCATCCAGATTGTACTTGCGGGCGGTCATTGCTGACAGAATATTGTTCAGATCCAGGTTGAACTCATACCAACTGCGCACAAACTCATTTTTGGAGTTCATGGCATACTCATAGAACAGGCTCCACAGACGATCCTCGGCAAAAGCGGCCTTGTCACGCCAACTCTCATCCTGATACTCCTGTACAAAATTGTACATGAACTGGGGGATTCCGGCGGGGCACTGCTCCTGGGTTTTCACGCAGGCTATCAGGTCCTGCAACTGCTCCTCGCTGAAAAGGGATGAATTTCTCGCAGAAACCGCAGAAAGCGCAGAAATTTCAGAAAGCGCGGAAAGGAGATTGCGGCAATCGTTCTCCAGCAGGAGCATATCCATAACCTTGCGGTCAGCCGCGTCAAGAGCCTCATAGAGTTCTTCACGCAGTGACTCCACTGATGCAGGAGCCTTGCTGTCATCTAGACTGATGTCAGCCAGTCCGGCTATAAGATAGTAGTATTTGCCCATCTTGCCGATTAAGGTCAGAAAAGAGTCTGGGTCAACTGCGGACGCAGAATTGACTTAAACCAGTTCTCAAACTCCTCAGTGCCAAAGTTCACCTTGTAAGCACCATCGGCAGGCTGTATTGAGAATTCAGCAGCCTGACCGTTCACCTCAGTAATCTTTACTCCGCCGTCAAGCAACTGCTTGGCCTTGGCAGCAAAATATTTCTTGAGTTGCTCGGCATCCTGAGCCTTGATCTCAATGCTCTGTTTCTTTCCCCACTCCTGGGCAAGGGTAAGTATAAAATCGTTGAAAACCTTCTGGTCAGCGGTAAAGCCCTTGACTGATTCTGAAACAATCCTGTCAGTAATCACAGTTGCAATCTCACTCTTGAGAGCCTCAACTGCCTGAGTGGCATAAAGTTTCAGTTCCTTGCGTACATTTTCCGCATTGTCTGCACTCTCTTTTTGTGCGGCAGCAAGAGCAGCGGCAGCCTCCTTACGGGCATCGGCAATAATCTTATCAGCCTCAGCACGGGCATTGGCCAGAATCTGGTCGGCCTCAGCCTGACCTTTTGCTACACCTTCATTATAAATAATGTCGGTCAGTTCCTGGATTTTGGTATTCATAGGTTAATATTGATAATTCTCATTTGGTACGTCTTTCACGTACAGATTCGCAAATATAGGCAAATCCGCGGTACAACCTTACGTATTAACATATTTTTAAGTCACCTTGCAATTTGCCCGCTCGCCACACTGCCGGCGTAGAGCCCTCCAACTCCCTAAATTTTCTGACAAACTGATTGGACCCCAGGAATCCGCACCTGCCTGAAACAGACACGATTGTCGCCTTTGGGTCATCAAGAAGCATCTTTTTTGCGTATTCAATCCTGAGTTTGTTCACCAGATCTCTGAAAGACATTCCGTATTTTGTATTGATAATCTCAGATAAGTATGTACGGTTGGTGTCAAGCCGTTTTGCAACACTTACAATAGTAATATCCGGATCAAGATAACCCTGCTCCTCTATAAAACTCTTATCAAATTTCAATTGAATCTTTTCAATTATCCGTTCGTGCAATTCACGGCTAATGATTTCATTCTCCAATTCACGCACCTTGTCATTCTTTAAAGAGCCGTATTTTTTCCTTTTCAGGTAAACCGGCAAGAAAACGATTGTCAGAATCAAAATAACGTACAAAACAATCAAAAATGCCATATAGTCCTTTTTTATGAGTGATATTCAATTTGACAAAAATAGTCAAGAATGCCTTAAAAGCCAAATAAAACATAAAAAAATTGTATATTTCCCAAAAGATTCAGCCAAAAACAGCCCTGAAATTTTACGAATTGAATATAAAATTTACGTTTTGACAACAAACGCCGCCACTGACGCGCCAAGAATATGTTAAAATTTGCATATTAAGTAATGAAATTTGCGCGCACACGCGCATTTTTAATCAGTAAAATAAAACTATATAAAAATTAAAGTATATTTTTGTAACGTAAAACACATACAGAAAGGATATCCTTAAACGAGAGCTCAATGTTAAGCAACGTGAAATTGTCAAGGACTATTGGCAAGATGCAGGTTTTCCTGTATCTGCTTCTTTGTATCCTTACAAATTCCGCTTGCCAAAGAAAAGATCTGTACCTGAGAGTTGATGACGTAAGTATTTCTATTGCCGTCTATGATGTACGCCTTGACCTGTTATGGGGTGTCGGTTGGCAAACCGAATGGCTGTACGAATGGGATGAGTCTTTAGCAGACTTTGGAGTTTTGGGCTACACCAAGCCTGATTACGTAAAGGGAACAATCTACAATGTCAACCCCACAACGCTAAAGCGATTCAGTTCCTTCAACAAGATTTTCAATTCAAACGGAGGCCGCGTATCACTTACCACCGGAGCCACGTATGACATGCTGTTCTACAACTTTGGTACAGAGTGGACCTCATTCAACCAGTCAGAGGACTATGAGACCTACACAGCCACAACCCGTAGGAGTTCACAGTCATCATGGATACGCACCCAGTCTGACAGCCAGTTCAGTGACAAGCCCGCCAACTCCAAGTCATACATTGACTACAACCAGCCCGATGAACTGTTCGGTACCTTGGTAACAGGCCTTCTAATCAGTGACAACCCCGCATACTATGACAAAGAGGTTGATGAGGAGGGCAATATCACATACATCTACAAGATAGACGCCAACCTGCGTCCCTACTCGTTCATTTACGTATTCCAGATAATTCTGCTCAACAATTATGATGATGAGGGAATACGCGTAACAGGCGGACGTGGCATAACCGTAACAGGCCTTTCACAGGGAGTTGACCTGTTCACACGCCAGACCCTGACAAACACCATTTCACTTACAACCGATGATGTCAAGCCCACGCAGCACGTCAAAAACGTACAACTTGAAAACGGCCAGGTTGCTGACAGCGCCGATGTATTTGCAGTGCGCATACTCACATGGGGCCTGCCTAAAGCCGACATACTTGAACTCAGCAGTAAGGCCGGATCAAAAGCAGAAATGGTTGATGACAACTACATAGGAATAGGCCTTGCACTGCGCAACGGTGGCACATTTACTATAACCCGCAACATTACAGACATATTGCATAATGAGAAACCCGCAGGAGGTATAGTAACCATATACATTGACTCATCACAAATCCCCAGCAGCGCATTTGAAAAGCCCAAACCCTCAGGCGGCGGAGGCTTTGACGCCAACGTAGAGGATTGGGCCGATGAGGTGAATGCAGAAGTAATAATTTAAAAGATTTTCACACATATATAAATAAAGGTAAAAATAAAAACGAAAAAATATGAGAATTATGGAAAAAAGACATCTGATCATCTTTGCTGCAGCTGCCATGGTAGCGTGCACCAACCAGGAGGTATTGACCGATGCCTTGAGAGATTATGATTCTGCGCCCAGCGCAATCGGTTTTAACTCGTATTCTGAAAAATCCACTAAAGGAGACGTCAACAATGCGAATAACCTTGAGTACTATCACAATTCATTTGTGGTATATGGTACAAAACAGTCTGTAAACAATCCCGCTATAACAGATTCTGTATTTGGCGGTTGGGCACATCAGGCAGGCATGCCTAATGGCACCAACTGCTATTACCAGAACCCAGACCTGAACGCGAATCTTGGAGACTGGCGTTATGAGCACGCCCGTTATTGGGACAAGCAAGCCGAATACTACTTTATTGCATACGCACCGGCAAGCGCCAAGAACCCGTTGCGCTACTATTATCATGACGCCGATGCATTGGTAGGTGATCCCTTGAACAAGATCATCACATCTGCCCCATATGTACTTCAGGGCACCAACATTCAGAGCACGCCCACACAAGCAGAAAAAGTAAAAGGCTTTACTACAACTGCAAACGGTGATCTTGACCTGATGGTGTCCGATACCGTACATGAACTTGGCAAGAACCATGACAGCTACAAAGGCGTAAACAACGCCGTATCATTCATATTCCGCCACATACTGGCCAAGTTGAATGTTAAGATTGACAAGACCGAGGCCGTTGACAAATCAATTGTCACATTAAAAGAAATAAGGATTGAAGGCCTTAAGGACTGCGGCAGTTATGACGCAACACAATATGTTAGCAACGCTGACACCACAATCAGCGGTTGGGATGCAAGTTTCTCTGCCACTCCTTCAACATATTCCATCTCTTATTCAGGCTCAACAGCCCTGAACAACGGATCATATGTTAGTGAGGTCTATAAGAAAGGAACACCCATCTACTTTATAGAGTCACTGGTAATGCCGCAGCAGATTACTGCCGCAAACCAGGTTAAGATGTACATTTCATACACCATCCAGGAGGATAAAGCCGGAGCCCCAGTACAGTCATTTGACAATCAGGAGATTGACATGTATGACATTGCAGAGTTCCATCAGCAGTTCCTTGACGGTTACAACTACACACTATGTTTAACCATTGGACCGGACTTGATAATGCTTAGTCCAAACATTTCAACATGGACCCCATTATCATCTGACTACAGAATTGGAGACGAATGAGTTTTTCAAAACACTATAAACGCGATTTAATAATTAAAAAACAATTAATATGAAAAAGAGTTATCTTTTAGCAGCCGCAGTCACAATGCTGACAGCCTGCACAAACAACGAGAGACTGACCAACGACCTCAGCTATGACGGTCCAGTTATGATTGGTTTTGAGACCTTCCATGAGAAGACCACTAAAGCCACAGGTGAAATCACCGCACCCTCCAACCTGACCATAGGCAATGGAGGTTTTGGAGTTTGGGGATATAAAGGAGCTCCTGACGACATAGTAGAAGCTGCAGTTGTCAACAATGAAGGACCTGCTATCGTAAACATTAACGACGAAAGCAAATACACAAGTATCTTTAACAATGTAAAAGTCTGGTGGAAAGAAGATATCAATTATACCCAAAATGAAAACAATGCTGTTCATTCGCATTTCACTTATGCTGTTCCAAAATACTGGGACAAAGGTTCAGAATACATATTCTTTGCTTATGCCCCGTATGATGCATCAAATGCAGAACTGATTAAAAATAAAGGAAATATCAAAATCAAAAATATTCCTTCCATACAAGATATCAGTGCAAGCAGTGGAAGCGCAAAAACACTGAAATTCTCAGGAACAGAAAACAAGACTGTAACCGATTACCTTATGGCAACATATGTTACAAACCAAAAATACTCTGCTGACCCATGGACAAATCAGCATGGAAAGAGTTATACCGACGCGGAACAGACTGTAGGCTTCACCTTCGGTCACATGCTATCTAAACTTACAATCAATCTTGAAGCATATGATCAATATGAAGGTATTGAAGAACTGTCTGTTAATAGTCTTTCTATAGAAAATATGCCTGCAAAATCTGCAGACAAGACCATTTTCACACAAACTTCCCCCACTGGCCCCGCAGGCATATATGACGACAAGGCTTATACATCAGAATTATTAATAATAAAGGATAACGCTGGTGAAAACGAAGTGGTTACATCAAATTCAAAGTTGTACATTCTGACAGGCGGCAAAGGATTAAAAGAAAATGGAAGCGATGCAACAACAGTTGATGAAATACATCATTTCAAGAAACCTGATCATAACAAGCAGGATTTCAATTACTACGTAGCGCCTAATGATCCCAACGAAAACTCTAATGTTGCAAATAAAAAATATCTGGCAAACCTCAACTATACCATAAAATATGTAGATGGTACAACCGAAGATATCACTGTTTCCGACATTGATATTACCACAAATCTACTCACAAAACTTGAGCAGAACTACTATTACATCCTAACAATCAAAATCAAGATGAATCAGATTCTGTTCACCGTAGATAGAGTCATTGACTGGGCTCCGAGAGATCCAAATACTGAAGCTGGCAACAACAATACACAAGCAATAGAAGTTGCAATTAATTGAAGATCTAAGTGATCCAAGCTGAATTATTAATAAATGAACTAAACATAACCAACTATGAAAAGGATTAATATACTAATCGCAGCCACCGCCACAATACTGGCGGGGTGCAGCAATGCGGATATCCTCAATACTATCAATGAGGAGAAGCCGGCATTGATTACGTTTGATACATACCACTCCGCAGGAACAAAGGCCCCCATATATAATGAGACAAGCCTCACCAAAGAAAACGGAGGTTTTGGAGTATTTGCATTCAAACACGCTGACGCAAAAACCATCAGCGACGGAAAGATAGATTTGAGTGGAGTTTCAGATGACTACGCAGTGTTTGACAACACAAAGACTTGGTATAACCCCAATTATGTTGAAACTACTTCACCATTCTTCACAAAGTACGAGTATGAGTACCCCAGATATTGGGATAAGCAGATGAACTACACGTTCTTTGCATATGCTCCTTATACACAAAAGGCTGCTACTGGAGTTAAAGGTGTTTCACTGGATAAAACAACCGGTAAGATTACCCGTGATGACATTCACAAGATACAGGCTGCAAGCAGTGCTACAAATGTCACTATCGGAAGTGGAGATAATGCCAAAACAAGAGCGAAATACAATGTCAGCGACGCAGATGTTATAGACTATTTGCTTGCTCCTTGTGTTCCTGGACAGAAATGGCATGCGACAAACCAAACAGTTGCTGAAACCGACCCTAAATACTATGAGAATTCAGAAATTACAGTTGGTTTCATTTTCCACCACATTCTCTCACAACTTAACGTTAGCATCAACGCTAAGAATGAAGAGAATGATCCCGATGACAACACAAAGAACGGCCATGAGTACAAAGGCATAAAGGACATTTATGTATCAAAACTTGAAATAACAAACCTGCCTGCTCTTACAGATTTGTCAAGCAACTACATAACATGCCAGCAAAACAAGATTGATTTTGCAGCCATCTACAACACTGCAACTGAGACTCCTTTGACTTTTACGCCAGGAAATTACAGTGAAAATCTGGAGATAGTCAAATCTATTGCCGGTGCTACAGCCACTGACCCCACCACATACTCCATTAATGGTGAGGAAGCAACAACCAAGCCGTTGTACATACTTGATGGTGGAACAACATTAGATGCTAAAGCAGCAGGAAGCACTGAAATAAACGGTTATATTGACCAGAAGTTCCAGTTCTTTGTTGCCCCCAACAAGCCGTCAGTTTCAGGTGAGACACATAAGCATGATCTCAACATTGATTACTATATTGAATATCTGGATAACAAGGCAGAGAAATTCAGCCGCACCATTCAATTGGATAATGCCACATTCAACTTTGATGAGATGCTTGCCAGTTACATATACAACATTAACATAACCATCAGCCTGGATCAGATATACATTACAGTTGATGATGTTCTTTGGAACAGCGGGCCCAACACACCTGCCGATGTAAATGTTAATGGCGACGAACTTTAATGAACCCTTAAAAGTCAAATGCAACAAGGTTAAAATAAAATAAGGTGTAGAAAGCAGCAATGAAAAGTTTTGTAAGACATATTTACTTTTTATTGATGACTGGACTAATATTCACCGGTTGTGAAAAGGACAGCGTGCTCATTGAGGTGGTTCAATCAAATATGGAGAACCCCAATAACATGCTCATAAATTTCAGCAACGGCATGATTGACAACCCGGTAGGCACACGCAGCGTAGTATCCATGCTGAGTGACCACAACCAGACCATGGGCGTATGGGGTTGGCAATACACACCCGATGTTGACACCACCCGTCTGTTCAATAACCACATTATATCATATGATGCAACTACAACAGACTGGACATACAACCCGGTAAAGTATTGGAACCGCACCAGCACTTATAAATTCTTTGCATACGCGCCGCATAACAGTTCTGTTCAAAACGTGTCTGTAACAATTGATTCAGTAACACATAGAATCGGCATAAACGGCATTACACTTTCCGGCTGCAACAATGTTCCCGCCAACGGCACATATATTCCCGGAAACTTCAGTAATGTATCAGACACAGATTGGCTCATAGACAGAGCCGGGCAGGAATCAACTGGCATCACCAAGGGAAAAGTCACCTTTATAATGCAGCACATACTTTCAAAAATCAACGTGAGAGTATTCCGTGATGAAAGTGTAGCCGATGATCAGGTGGTTCCCGTTGTGGTTGACAGTATTATGATTGGCGATTTTGTTTGCCAGGGCAATTTTAGCCAGGCACTTATGCAGAACCCGCTGGTGGAGACCCAGACAGATATTGATGAAAAGATATCAGAATGGACATTGGTTGATACACTGCCCCGCTATACCCTGAACGGTATAAAGGGAGTTACAATACCCAACCATTCAACAACATATCTTATAGAATCACTGCTCATACCTCAGGCCGTCCAGGGACAGACAGTACAGATCTGGTACACTGTTGGACGTGATGGAGAGCAAAAGTCACATAATTATGCAACGACCACTCTTGATACGCTGTTTGACAGGTTTGTGTCAGGAAACAGTTATGTAGTGAACATAGTACTCAACAAATCAGCAGACCTTATAAGGTTTGACAGTGGAGTAACTGAGTGGGACAGCAAAGCAGCATACAGGATTATTGAAATTTAAATAGATATTTAACAATTAAAAAGGAGAGAATAATTATGAGAGTTACAATCAAGACAACAGCAGCGTTGCTTATGACCGCTGCAATCATCGGATCATGTACAAATGATTCTGTAATCACTGAGGTAAGTCAGGTGAAAAAGGACTTTAATTCTGAGATTATCTTTGGAAACTTCGTTGGCAACAGCACACGTGCATCAAAGAAAAGCGTTGGAGAGCAGAACTTTGTCATTGGCGAGTCAATGGCAGTTTGGGGTATGCAGTTCACCGGTGCCCAGGAGGACAGCCTTTTCATAAATCAGAAAGTTGATTATGAGGGCAATAGTGAATGGTCATATCAGAACAAGAAATACTGGAACGTAGGTTCAACCTATGCATTCTACGGTTTCTTCCCCTACTCCAAGAATCTTTATACACTGGGTGACAACTTCTACATTAGCGTACCCAGTTACACCACCCCCAACGATCCTGACCAGCAGGTTGACCTTATGGTGGCTGAAAGAAAAGTCAACGTATCACCCTTCAACGTGGTTGATATGACTTTCCATCACATTCTGAGTAATGTGAACATCTATGCCAAGATTGCAGGTAACCTTGACATGACCGGCATTAAACACATCCAGTTGAGCAACCTTGAGATCAAGGGCATCAAGAGCAGCGGTTCATATGCTCAGAATGACTGGGACGAGATGGACCTCCCAGTAGGCGCATGGAGCAACCAGAGCGGTCTGATGTCAATAGATCCGTTCAGAATGGAGATTCACAAAAAGGCTGACACAATTCTGAATGACTACCTTATGATCCCGCAAAAGTTGTTTGACCTTGAGAACTCTGCCAATGACGCTCATATTGACGTAGTATTCAGGGTTGAATATACTGACGGTTCTGCCGCAACCTACACCAAGAACAACATCAGGTTTGCAGGTATGGTTTCAAATGCCAACAACATTATCTCAACATGGGAGCCCAACTACCGCTACAACTACACACTGTCATTCAACCCCGGTGCATCAACCGTTATCTGGGATGCCGATGGTGATGGCAGCCTTATCATTGATCCGCTCACAGGAGACACCCTTACCAAGACCAATGATACTCCCACCCCGGGCAGCATGAAGTATGATCCCGATGATCCAGACAACGTCCTGGTATTTGAGGATACCGATGGTGACGGCAAGCCAGACACATGGAACAAGTATCCTATCGCATGGGAGAACATTGATGATGATGACATGCTTGAGGCTGGTATAGACCGTGACGGTGACGGCAAGATTGACAACGTTGACGGTGACAACATTACCCAAATGGGTGGTGACAACCAGCACGATCCTACCGATGGCAATGCCAACAATCCCGGTGGCAAGGACGTTATTCTGGTATTCCATGACAGCGATGGTGACGGCGTAGCCGATGAGTGGATCCAGATCCAGAAAGATCCCACTAACGGTAAGATCTATCCTGAGAGAGAGACTCTGAACGCTACCATAGAGTTCACCGCCAAGGTAACAGACTGGAACGAGACCGAAGTTATCAACTACGAGGTTCGTCGTGAAGGTATAATTGGCGAATAATTTTCACATAGGCCTGAAGGGATTGAAACCCCTTCAGGTCACCAGGATTGGCAAAACAAACGCCTCATTTATGATTAAGAAAATATTTGACATAATTAACGCAAACACAATTATCAGAAGGCCGCTCTCAAAAGTTGGCCCGCTGATGTTATTTGCTATTATCATATCTGTTTTGCCAATACTCACATCATGCAACAAGGAGCATAATGTAACAAGCATTGAAGAGGCTGACCAACTTAAAATAAAGCTAGGTTGCTCTGTTGGCACAAAGGCCGTGGTCAACAGCAAAGAGGACCTCATCAGCCAGATGAGAGCCAACGATAAAGGATTTGGAATTGTAGGATTCAAGATGGTGACAAACCCAAACGACCCCGATGACGTTGAAACAACAACACTGTTTGACAACTTTGAAGTTAAACCTGTTGACGATGCAGCATCCGCATGGGCATACAGTCCCGTCCGTTACTGGGACACCAGATCTAACGTTTTATACCAGTTCATTGGATACTGGCCAAAATTGGGTAATACTGCAAATAGCGATCAAAGCATATCAGACCCGTACGTTACCATTAATGACGACGATAAGGTTCTGACTATCCACAATATTCCCAACTGGCAGCGTGTTGCTTTAAATGATCAAGGTGTTGCAAGTGGCAGCGGTTCTGAAATAGATTTCCTGACCTCAATCAGAGAGGGCAGTTACGCTGATTTCAATTCAGACGTAGTTGACCTGACATTCTCGCACCTGCTCTCTAAGTTCACCATCAAGGCCTACTACATTGGTCCTAAAGTTGAAGTGACACAGGAAAATCCATATGGTGTCAGGATAAAAAAGATTACGCTCAAGTCTCCCGGAGAGAATGACAAGAATGTTCTTGATGGAGTAAAAAATACCAACAATTCTACACCTGCATCAACAGATTTCAAACGCAGCACGACTGACCTTCTTGCCACCCAGGTTACAACCGATCAGGACGTCAACGCCAACACCGTTGACATGGTAAACTCATACGTGTTGTTCAATGAGGAAAGTGCCAACATACAGTACAAGGATGAAATCAATGATGAGAACAACCCACACTTTACGCCCACCACAGTAGCGCAATGGCTCATGATTCCGCATGTCTGGAAAGACGTTCAGTTTGTGGTTGAGTATTCCAAAGGTTCAAGTAACGCCAGCGACACAAAGACTCAAGAGTCATCGCCCGTAACCATCGGCAAGGAATATGACGATTATGCCACACTCCCCGGCCACTCATATACTGTAACACTGTATTTTGACGTGTCAAACAGCGGGTTAAAGGTTGAATCAGTTGCAGTTGAGGAATGGACAGAGCATAATGTGACGAGAGAATTTTACAATTGGTAACCGATAAATACATAGTATTTAAATTTGGAGAATTAATTTATATTAACTAAATTTGCGATTATATTTATGACGGTCAGGAACAACATACGCATTGCAGCGCTCAAGTCCACTTGGATTTGGGTAACATGCATTGTACTGACACTGTTCTCATGCGTACAAGACTCAACAAATACCAGCGCAGAAAACGGTGTCACCATCTACCCTGCCATAGCAAACAGAGTAGAGACCGCCATAGTAACCCGTACCCGTCTTGACGTAGGCAACACTACTGACAAATATGATGACGCGCTGATATCTGACGGCACAGTATTAAGGGCATACGCCGTAGAAAACACAGGAGCATCCCAGCACAATTACGGAGGTTCATTCAGATACAGCAATCATTCATGGCGCTCTTCAGTGACTGTTGAGAGCGGACACGGATATAGCATCTACGCCTTTACCCCTATCACAATGCCGGGTGCCACAAACCAGGAATTCAATTTCGGGGTAACCCAAAATAGCAACAATGAGGATGTGTTCAACCTTAATTCCACAGCCCTTTCATTTACCGGTATTGACATTCTGACAACCACTGACCCCATGGTAAGCGTAGCCGTAGCAGGCAGACAGGCACTCCTTAACAGCAACGGGCAGGAACTTGACAACCAGGGTCATGTGATTGAGAATGAAAATATTGAGATACCTGTAATCAACAAGGGCAGTTTCAACATAGGGACAGTCACCACTGATGTTGGAAACAATGAGGTTGAGAATCACACTTACCACAAAATATGGATGGCCATGGACCACCTGTACGCCAAGGCGACCATATCATTCTGCATAGACCAGACATATCATCAGATTCGTGACATCCGCCTTAAGCAGGCGTGGATTACGGTAAGCAACGGTTCGTTATCGGGCAATCACGTCTATTCGTTCACGAACGGACTGACGCTTGATCCAAACGCAGCATTCAGCAGCAAAGACCTGACGATAGACCTCATGACAGGTCCGACAGCAAAAGAGAACCGTGATCATGAAAAGGATTACGCAACACTTACAGAGGAGTACAAGGAATATTCATGGTTCTGTTTCCTGCCCATATCATACGTCCCGGAATTAACCTACCCCATGGTAACGCTCCATGTCACGTATGATGTTTATGACAGGGACGGCAATGAAGTCAGGCTTAACCAGCCGGCACAGAACACATTCCCGCTGAATGAGTTCATAAGGGATGACCTGGCCAGGATTGTCCCCAAACCGGCGGATCATTTCAAGATAAAAGTGAAGATAAAACCATCATATCTGTATCAACTGATTGATGATGATGCTGAGATAAAACTGGATATTATTAGAACGGACTAGACAACCATATAAGATGAAGATATTCAACCATATATACAAGCCGTTACCCTTCGACCTCAAGTCGTGGGGGTTGCTGCTTTTATTGACTATCGGCGCTTTTATGCACGCGCAGGCGCAGTTGGTCATAGGCGGTAATGTATATGGCGGCGGTGACAAGGGTAACGTGGGCGGCTCCACTTCAGTCCAGGTCATTTCAGGTGACATTGAGGGCAGTGTATTTGGTGGTGCACGTATGGCAAATGTAAGCGGGAACGCATCTGTTGACATTGACGGTGTAACAGAGGGTTCATCAAACTACACCCTGATTGACCGCGTATATGGCGGAAATGACATAGCGGGAACCATTGGTACAGCCAGTGCAATACCCGCCAACCTGAACAAGGCAACTGCCGATGAGGTTGACAACACATGGAACACATTCGTTCATATCTCTGACGGCGGCAATGACAATCAAGGCAATCCCAACAAGAAAATATACATCGGCCAGTTGTTCGGCGGCGGAAACGGCGAATATGATTACGACTCTCAAGAACTTGCCAACGGTGATGTAAGACACATAATTTACCGGAAATCACACGCTGTTGGTGACGCTCCGGTTGCCGAAGTGACAACTCCCGCGAATGGTGCAGGTTTTGTAGTACCTGACCTGCAAAAGACTTATGTTGACATTCAGGGCGGCTCAATTGTGTACGCTTACGGAGGTGGCAACAATGCTACTGTAACCGAGAGCACCGTTATCCGTGTTGAAAACCCCAGTTCCGTTATTAACAGCATAGTTGATGAAAGGATTCTGAATGATGAGATAAACAACACTATCTCTGCCCAAGGAGAACTGCTTACTGACGCCCGTTTCAAGAACCAGATGGGTATAAACACCGGTTTCTCCAAGCCCAACAGTGACGAATTCCAGATTGAACGTCTTTTTGGCGGCAACAATATGGCTGAAATGGCAATACGTCCCTTGTGGCATCTTCAGAGCGGTAAGGTACGCAACATTTACAGTGGCGGTAACCGCGGTATGATGTCCAGCCCTGAAGGTCTGCTGCTAGACATTCAGGAGGGCTCAACCATCATAGTTGACAATTTGTACGGCGGCTGTCGTATGGCCGATGTGCGTCCGTTGCAGTTTGACCATAACGGCGAGCATATCCTTGACGAACAAGGCCATGTTCAGGATATGGATGTCATCCAGTTGACACATCCCGTTTACACATTCCCGGCAGGATTTGCAGCCAGAACAGTGATTCACGGCGGCGATGTTAACAACGTATATGGCGGTAACGATATTACCGGTCAGGTTTATGGAGGTAATGCCGTAGGTCTGTACACCAGCATTCGCGGAAACCTGTATGGCGGCGGAAACGGTTCATATCCCTATACTGACAAACCGGCCATGAAAGGTCATGACATATATGGTGATTTGTATTATGACCCGGATCAGATCCTGGCCGATGCAGGTATTACGGAATTTGATCCTAACCTGAAATCAGTAACCGCCCTTAATGAATTCCGCCCCGATGCAGAGCAGGTATCTATACACCTGATAGGTACCGACGAGGACCACCCGACCATTATCGGCGGATCAGTTTATTGCGGCGGCAACAGCGCCACGATAAAGTCAAAGAGCATCACAGGTGACCGCAAAGTAGAACTCAAGGTCGGTTCATACGTTATTGCCGATAATGTTTTCATGGGCAACAACGGTGAAAACATGATTGACACCGACATCCTTAAGTTCTACTCAGGGAGCATTAACCCGGAAACAGGAGAACTGGTAGAAAACGGCACAGAAGGATCTGTCGATTACAGTTCCATGAACCTTTTGGATCCTGGTCAGTTCGCCACTTACATGGATGGAGCAGCCATGGATCTTATTCCTAACGTAACCTTTGACAATACCCAAAACGGGCTGGACCGTTTTGATTACGTTGACTATTCCACTTACATTGGCTCATTCTACTGGGGCGGTAACGTAGGCAGTATGACATATGCCGGCACCAACAAGATGGACATGTATGCCAAAGTTGTTGTTTATAACAAAATTGTTGGAGGCTGCAACAGCGCTTATGTAGTTGCTACAGACTATAATGCTGAATATGATGGTGGACTGTTAGGTGCCAAAGATGAGGACAATTATACCGGTAACCGTCTGATAATGAATATTGACGGCCCCAAGATTGAGCCCAAAAGGTGGGCCGATGACACCAAGACTGAACTCGTATGGAACACATTCAAGTGGGATGACGATACTGATAACGGATTCATTCCTATAGGCACAGACAACAGTAATGAAGACATTGACCGACGTCTGTTAGGCGGCAACATATATGGCGGATGCTACAACAGCGGCCATGTGAACGGCAACATAGTCATAAACATCAACAATGACCTGATAAACAGGGATGAGGTCTTTGCAGAACTGGCATATGAGGATGAAGATGATCCTGAATCATACTATATTGACCCCAACGGTGAACGCAACTCTGGCGTAATACTTGATGAGCAGGCATTTGACGTAAACACCGTGGCACTGACGGTATTCGGAGCCGGTAAGGGTAAGAACACTGAGGTTTGGGGTAGCACTACCGTAAACCTTAACAGTGGCTATGCGTTCCAGATATTCGGCGGCGGCGAGGAAGGCGTGGTTGGCAAGGGTAACGTCAAACTTGACAACAACCAGGTGGTCAAGGATGAAAACGGATATCCCGTTAAAGAATATGCTTTCAACCTTGCTTACAGCACCACGGTCAACATGAGCGGCAGTACCCCATACTACCCGGGCGATGAAAATATGCCCGAAGGCCTGCCTCAGAGCGAATATCTGTACGGAGCAGGCAATGAGGGCGACGTTTGCGGTAACTCAAACGTATATCTGGGCAACGGTCTCATATATGATGCATTTGGCGGCGCCACTAATGCGAACATACTTGGCCAGTCCAGGGTTTATATCGGACGTCAGATTGACAGTGAAGGCAACATTACAAGCGGATTCCCGAATGTAACTGATATTGTCTATGGTGGAAATGACTTTGGCGGCCACATTGAGGGTGAGCATACTGATAGTTATAGTTTTACAAGCCGTGTTAGGGACTGGGATAATGACAAAACCATGATTTACGGCTATGACAATACGCAACCCTCTAAAGTTCCCAATGTCCTCAAGGCTGCATCATATGTAGAATATCTGCAAGGAAGCGTTGACACCATATTTGGCGGGGCATACGGCAACTATGATTATGATGATCCCGAATTCTACGTTGATCACCACAAGGCAGATATGCCTTATGTACACAGCACATTCGTGAACTTCAGGCCTGACAACGTCAATCAGAATACCGTAAACGCTGTTTTCGGCGGTAGCACCGGATACCTTGGCAACCGTGACGGAGATAAATCACTTGACCACAGTTATGTGCTGGTAGATATCCCTTATAATGTTGAAAACTACCGCAATACGGAGTTTTTCGGCTCCGGAAGTTATGGAGGACTTGGTATGAGAAAGACAGTCCTGCCTATGAGCAAACCGGCAGACAATGCAACTGATGAGCAAAAAGCCGAATATAGCGAATATCTTGAAGAGTTGGACGAGTCATCAGCAATAATAGACCTGATTCGCGGTAAGGTAGGTGCTGCATACGGCGGCAGTTACAATGAGGGTATAACCCGCCGTTCAGTAGTGAATGTTCCGCAAGGTTCAACAATTGACATAGGCAGCATATTCGGCGGCGCTTACGGCAACGTGACCTTAAGTCCGTGTGATGTATATGAGGCTAACGTAAACTATCACAGTGCCGATGCCGTGCTCACAGCCAGTCCGCGCAGATTTGATTCGCAGACAGGTAAATATATTGGCAATGACTTACTTAGAGGCGCAATCTACGGTGGCAACAACAACCGTCGCCGCACTCTGTACAGCAAGGTAACCATTGATGCTCCGGTTCGTCAGAATCACTGGAATTACGGAAACACAACCGGCACTGTATATGGAGCCGGTTGCGGTAACAACACCTGGTCAGAATACACTGAGGTCAACCTGTTGCCTGGAGCAGAGGTTTATGAGGTTTACGGTGGCGGTGAGGACGGATTGGTCATTAACGCTCAGAGTATCCAAAAATACATCAACGAGTTTGCAGCCATTCAGGGTCTTGGACTGCCCAAGGATGGTGAAACTCCGTCTCAAGCAGCAAGCCGTTTTGAAGATGAACTGGAACAATGGAAAGACGGTTGGACTCTTGGTGGAGGTTACGATTCCGGTCTTGAAGCTGAAATTGACAACTTCACTTCATTTACAGGCAACAACGGCACATATTACAGGACCAACACATACACCAATCTTGAGAACCCGTTGGTACGCAGAGCCGTTGAGTATGACAATGGGACATATAACACCAACGTTATTATCCATCAGGGTGCAACCGTTGACGGTTATGCATACGGTGGTGGTCTGGGACACAAAGGCAAGGAACAGTCAGGAAACATTTACGGAACGACATACATTGCACTGCTTGGCGGAACTGTAAGCAAGGACCTTTATGCTGCAGGTACAACCGGTGCCATTATGGATGCATTTGGAGTTGGTTCCCAAGGTGAAGGCGGATATACTGCCGGCACAACAGCATACATTGAGGGTGGTTCTGTACGTAACGTGTATGGCGGCGGATGGGAAGGCAACGTAGGATACCACGTCGGCACAACAGAGAACCCCAACAGTACTGCAACCGATGTACCGGGACGCACCAATGTGGTTATAGGCATACGTCCTGAGGTGGCTCAGACAACATACTACAAGGGTGATCCTGCCATCCAGCGTAACGCATACGCCGGTGGTGAGGGCGGTGCCGTAATCGGTCAGGCAAATATCACCATAAACAACGGTCATATAGGATATATCCACCTTGCAGACGGCCAGGCCATTGGCGAGAACGGCAAAATCATCAGTTCACCGGGTGCCACAGCACAATATGTTGAAAAAGTTGATGATGAGACCTACTATGACAGTAACGACAAGAACCGTTGGTTGGGCAAGAACCGTCTTGAAGATTACGGCAATGTATTCGGTAGCGGATTTGATGACCTGAGCAGTGTTGATGAATCAAACGTATCTATTTACGGCGGTGTTATCCGCAACAGCGTATTCGGCGGCGGTGAGATTGCTACCGTAGGTCGTGGCGCATCAGCCGGTGAACTTGGTCAGGTTAACATTTACAAGGCCGGAAAGACCAACATTTACATGTACAACGGCCTTGTAAAGCGCAACGTGTTCGGCGGCGGCAAGGGCTACAATAAACTTGGATACGGAAACTCTCATTCTCTGTACACCCAGGGTTACGTATTTGGCCAGACCGATGTTAACATATACGGAGGTGAGATTGGAACAGACGAAGGTATCGCTCAAGGTTACGGTAACGTATTTGGCGGTGGAGACCAGGGATTTGTATTCAGTGCATATGACTACCCCAACGGACGCCTTGGTCTGGGTAAGAAATACGGTGCAAGATATGATGACGGTGAAGAAGGTTATTACTATAAGACTCTGAACGGCGTACCTACTGACAATAACGGCAACACCTTGACAGCAAATGCAGAAAAGTACATGACAGAGGACTGCCACGTACTTATTGAGCCATGGCTACAGATAAAGCCAGGAGCAGGAAGCATAACCATAGGCGGTAAGACATATAATGAGGGTGACTATGTTCCCACATCTTATCTTAACACTCTGCCCAAGAAAGGTGATGCATGGAGCGGTAACTGGACAAAACTTGATGTCGGTGACCTGCAGCGCGGTGAGCGCGGTGTTATAATTCATAATGCCGTATTTGCCGGAGGTAATGTATCATCGGGCAGTGATATAAGTGCAAATACAAAGACCGTTTACGGTAATGCCACCGCATCAATCAATGATGTTTATCACCGTGACCTGATAACCATTGGTACCGGACGTATCGGAGGCCTGTACGGTGATGGCAACCTGACTTTTGTTGACGGTTACCGCGAGTTGAACATTACCAACTACGGAACTGACTTCTATCACATTGATCCGGATATCAACATTGACGTCTATGAAGGTCTGCCTGAACGTGAAAAGGCATACTACGAACTTAAGTACAAATGCGTAAAAGAGTGTATTGACATTGAGGGCACCAAATACTCGGTAGGCTCATCCATACCTCAGGATCAGTTGGTAGCATTATTTACCGGCAAGGATGACATCTTGAACGCTGACGGCACTCCCAACCAGACTTATTGGGTCAAGAGCGGTATTCTGCTTAGAGCACCCGGTCGTACAATGAACACCTTGCAGAGAGCAGATTTCTGCGGTGTATTCGGCAGTCGCCTGGTTATGCAGGGTGCACGTGACCGCGTACCTGAGGTGGTTGATTACACCAACTACACCATTAACCGTGTACGTGAGGTTTCTCTGAACAAGCGTGTATCAACAGCAGGTGACACTGATGACAAGGACAAGGAGCACGGCAACTACTTTGGTATTTACAGCGTAGTTAACTATCTGGGCGCCTTGACCAGTGACGTTGATTTTGGTGATGAGACCAATACCGGTGCAAAACGTGTAACTGAAAATCAGGATGCAGTAACATACAAATCAGACATCACTATTGGAGGCAACACCTATCATTATACTGATGACCAATACACCTACTACAACTGGAAGAAAGCGCACATAACAGACCGCACACGTAACAATGGTAGCAGTCATAATCAGGTGGCTCTTGCATCGGGTGTATATCTGGAACTGACAAATGAGAAAGTTCTGACCGAGGAGAACACTACCGGCATTGACCTGTATGACAAGGATTGGGGTATCATTACCGGTGTTGTAGAATTGGATCTTATCAACGTTTCCACCGGTTTGGGAGGCGGCTTTGTATATGCCAAGAACGTTCACGGAACACGCAGCAACACAGGCAAGAGACAGACTACACTTTCTGCGCTTAATGAAGGTGCCGCAACCAAAAAGAAATACAGATATTCAGGCGCAAACTCCAATGACCACTGGGAGTCTTCAGGTAACTTTGTACACAGTACCCAAACTATCATTGATGACTGCTACAACATGAGTGGCCGTTTCTATGATGATGAATCAAATGAAATAGCAGCAGTTCCTGCCCACTACTGGTTCATCAAGGGTCAGATTTATCTGTATGACCAGGTTATTTCAGCATATACAGGTGCGCCTAACGCATACAGTGAGCAGGTTAACATACCGCTTACCATATCGGCAGGAGCAAACGGAAGAATGAAACTGCTTGAAGTTCAGCCTAACCTGTACGCATACTACCAGACATACAATGAAAATGTCAAAACGCCGCTTACACCAACAAGCAAACTGGTGCTGAATGATATTACATACGGTCTGAATGACCCCATCAGTTACTGGGAATGGCAAAAGTTAAGCAAGGCAGAGCAGAAACTCTTTGTACCTGAGACCTATGTGGTAATTGAAGACTGCAAGATTGGTGATGACACATTCTATGAAGGAACAGTACTGCTTCAATCACAGTATGACGCATTATTTGTAAATAATGCCAAGCCCACCAACGTTACTCACAAGAAAATGGTTGATGGCGTAGAAACCGATGTGGCTGTTGACTTTGACTTTGTATTCCGCTCATCAAACAACCTGAGCCACAACACAGGTTACATACTGACTTACAATGTTGACAATCCTTTGGCTTGGGATAAGTGGTACTCGCCTGTAAGCGGTTCATCAAGTCAGGACAAGGTTAATTCTGAAGTAATCAAGACAAAAGAACAGTCCGACTATAATGACGGTCCTACATATACGCCTGTTCAGTCAGGTCTATACGGGCAGTATGAGTACAATCCGGCCGACATTATTGCAAAAGAAATATATGACAAATACAATACAGCCTGGGGTAAATACACAGCCACAACTGACTGGACAGGACTGACAGATGCCCAGAAAGAGGAGAAACAGGCAACACAGGCAACATTTGAGCGTGCCTATGTTACTACAGCAGTTGTTAATGCGAACAAGTTGAGAGGTAACGGAACAGGCGCCATACATCTGCAAAAGGGTGCAGCCTTGGCTATGTCAGAATACAGTGAAAGTCTTGAAAATCCTTCATGGCCGTCTGAACTGACAGGCAATGTTGAGCCTGCATTTGTATGCACCAGCACCATCAAATTATCAGATTCGGAGTTCATTACTGCCGGAGAACTCATGACCGAGGCCAAGAAGAACAGTTATATAACCGCCATTGATGCCCGCATCAACAGCCTGCCAGAAGGCGATCCTGGCAAGTCAACACTGCAGACCATCAAGAAGGAAATCAACAACTTTATTGTTGAGGCTTACTACTGCACTTCAGATACCAAGAAAATGTATGGCGGTGATTACTACGAGAGTGGTCATAACTATCGTGCCCTTAACGCCTGGAGTTCAATGTCAGAGTCCGACAGGGAACACTTTAAGTTCAACTATGATGCCCTTGACCTGCTCATTGATCCAGCATATTCCGGAAACTCCGGTCATAAGTATCAGTATGATTCTGAACTTGCGACTTTTGAAGCGGCTCAAGCCAACAAGGCACAATACTCATTGGATAACGCCCTTGACTATACCGCCCAGTACAACGGAGCTGAGTCTTTGCAATATAAGACCGATGCCGACACTGATAGTACCGCAACTCAAGGTACCATCCTTAGCCGTACAGAATTTGAGCGTCTGCCCAATGAGCAGAACAACTACGCACCAATTAAGGTTGGCAAGGAAGGTGCTCTGTATATTGTGAACACAGAATTCACCCATAACGAGCCGTTTGCAGTAGGTCAAATCATATCCAAGGATACCTATGACAACCTGACTGTCAATGAAACTCTCAATGAGAAACAGTTTGTTACCACGCTTACATTTGCCACAACTGACATAGGCAAGACATACTACTATTGCCGCAGGAAATACACCATTGACACTAACGTAGGTAAAGCTGTTAAGGCTGTTTGGGATAATGGTAGCATAAAAGCCGGTACAATCAAAGAACCCGGACAGGAAGTTCCCGTTGGTTTCATTATCAGCCAGACAGGCAATGATACTGAACCAGCATATCAATATCAATATGGTTACCTCAGCCTTATAAACCAGCAAAAGAACTTCAGCATACACGGCAAGGCACCTGTTGAGACCAGTACATTGTATGTAAGCCGTAACTCTGACATTTATGACCTTAGTCAGGAAAAGATAATAACTGTAGTTTATCAGTATGACTATGAGGAGAGTGATGAGACTGGCTACAATATCACTCCTGTAAGTGAGCGTCACGTGCTTAACATTCACCTGCAGTTCAAGAGTGGTATTCCTACCATTGATGACATTATGAGTCCTGACCTTGTATTGCCTGGAACAAGCGTTGCTCTCCGCACTCCTGAGATTACCCCGGGAGCATATGAGATCATTGACCGCGGATGGGAACTGTTCGAGAGAGAAAGTTTTGCTGAGAGTCATGTAAACGGTGTAGAATACGCACCTGGCGCAGACCCGCTATACTGGTATCAGGACGGTTACTACGTTGCATTCTACGCCAAGACATATCTGGGTAAGACCTACTCCAATTACGTGCCCGTTAGCGTAGCCAACTATCATGACCTGCGTAGCGTGATGGCTGATAAGGAGAACCACATGTTTGTAGATTATGATCGCACCAAACTGAAACGCAACAGTAAGATTTACATCAATGACTACAGTTCAGTTAATCAGAACGGACTTGACCTGCTCAAGGATCTGTATGACTTGAGTCTTATCTCTGAGCAATCAGCCGGAGTTGACCAAGGTGTGGTTAAGATTGCCGGTAATCTTTATGATCACGCAATACTTAACACCAGCACAGAGACCGGCAATGACTTGTCAGGCAAGAGTGTAGTTAAGGGCGTAAGAGGCGCAACCAACCTTGACTTTATACTGCGCACCAATTTAGATCATTCAGGCAGCAGTTGGACATCAATAGGCACAGATGATGCTTGCTTCAACGGTACTCTGCATGGTGACGGTTACACGATAAGCGGCCTTACCAGTTCACTCTTTGACCACCTGTGCGGTGATGTCTATAACTTGGGTGTTACCGGTTCATTTACCGGCTCAGGTATTGCCGAAAGCGGTGACGGTTACGTGGAGAACTGCTGGATAAGCACAACTTCAACTGAGGCTAAGACCTCTAAGCCAATCTATGGTGGTAATCCTACTACCGATAGAATCCAGATTGTCAACAGTTACTACATGGAGAATGACAATGCCACGAATCCATACACTGTTACCAGCACGAACGGTACTCCTATCCGCAAGACTGAACAACAGTTCTATAATGGTGAGGTTGCATACAGTCTGAACGGATTCTATCTGAACCGTCGCTACTATAACGGCACCAACCAGAGTTCAGGTAATGCATACCACTACTTAGACTCAAAGAACAGCAACAGTCTGGAGACCATCTACTATCCCAACAATGCAAATGCCAACTTCGGTTATCTGGGTTACGTTGAGGACCGCTACGCCGATGGTGACTACCGCTTTGCTGCCGGAAACACTGAGACTGAAAATGACCAGCATCAGGTATATGAGCATGAGGAAGATACCAAACCTATCTTTGCTCCTGTATGGCCCGATGACTACATCTACTTTGGTCAGAACCTGACATTCGGCTATGAAGACAACAAGCCTCATCAGTCAGAACCTGCCCACTATTATACTACTGCCGTAACATCGAACCGCGTATATCGTGCACCCGCATACTACGGCAACAGTACAATGAGTGTTGCATACTTTAACCCCGATGCAGTTCTGCCTGCTACAATAAAGAGCGATGCAACCAAACCTGCATATAAGGGATTGACAGCCATTGACTTTACCGGTTATAATGACAGGAGTTATGAGCAAGGCCTGAACAGTGACATGTTCTATGCTCCGTTGCTTGACTTTGACGTATTGCGCAGTCTGCGTACCGACGGTCAGACACAGAACATGCTGGCATATACTTTGGCAACCGATGAAGCAACAACTGCTGTCATCAATGACTACTTTGTAGAGCCTGAATATGCAATGTATGCAAACATACTTGATGACAACGGCACACCCACAAACAATGCTAATGAGTATGAGAGCATACGCAAGGTTGATGACAATACCGTAACCAAGGTACGCGGTCACCTTGTAATCAAACAGGAGAACGGCACATATCAGGCTGCTCAGGATCAGTTCCTGGTTGACAAGCAAGACTTTAACGCTCCTATCAGTTACATTATGGGCACAAGGACTCAGAACAGCAATACATATGATAACATCATATGGTATCAGCGTACACCTGACGTATTTGTCCGCAATGCCGGTAATGGCTGGGAGAGCATAAGCCTGCCGTTCACTGCCAAGAGAGTTACCACCAGCCAGAAGGGTTGGATAACCCACTTCTATCAGGGCAGTAAGACTGGTCATGAGTACTGGCTGCGTACACCTGACAAGATGGATGAAACCGATGCAACAGGCAAGAAGGTATTGTTCAAGTCAATTGCCAAAGCAAGTGCTGATGATATAGCAAACGGCAACGGTGCTGACATCACATACAACAACAGATTCCTGAGCAAGTACTACTACAACAAGAACTTAGGATATGATGCCAACTCTGACACATACCACCAGGAGTACTACAGTTCAGATGTTGAGTATGAAAAGTATCCGTTCGCTGCCGCAACTCAGCCGTACCTGATTGGATTCCCAAGTGAAAGGTATTATGAGTTTGACATGAGCGGTAACTTTGAACCTCAGAACACCGCAGCAACCACACCTGACAAGCTTGACAGGCAGACTATCACATTTGTATCAGACTGGAACAACGCTAATGTTACAATTAACGTAACAGATGATGATTACCTGACTGAGGCAACAGTTGAAGGAGCCGACTACAAGTTCAAGCCCACATATCAGGTTCAGGTACTCCCAGGCGCCAACACCTATCTGATGAATGATGATGGTACCGCATTCCTGAATGACATTGTTAACAGCACGGTTGAAACCGTTCCGTTCCGCGCATACTTCACTACCCCATCGGGCAGTCATGCACAAACTCGTTCGGCTATCACCCGCTCTGCAGTTGCGAACGCCCTGTACATTGGCTACGCAGGTGATCAGGATGACCTTGAGGATGTTGCATCACACGGAGGTCTGTTCATCTACGGACAGGATATGAGCATCTACATTGAGAGCAGTCTTGACTACGAGACTCATGTAACCATAACCACCGTAGCCGGTAAGACTCTCAAGCAGTTCACCATCCAACCCGGCGCCAAGGTTCAGGTACCGGTCAACAGCCGCGGTGTTTACATTGTAAACCACAAGAAGATTGCAGTTACAAAATGATGAATATTAAGTAGCACAAAGAGTTGAACAAAACATAATAGAAGTTGATCAGAAATAGAAGATGATTATTATGATAAGTAACAACTGTATTACAAGACATATCAAACACACAATACTATTCCTACTGCTTGCTGCGGGAACCACTCCCGCGTGGGCGATTGACATAACCGCGTTGAGTGATATCACTGATATGGAAGGCCAATATCGCCTGACTAGCGATGTCTCAGGCTCAGGACATACGACCATCACAGGTCCATTCAACGGTACACTTGAGGCGGCTATAGACCCGACCACGCACATGCCATATAAGATAACCAACCTGTCTGCCCCACTCTTTACTACCCTTACCGGTACGGTAAAGAACATCGTGCTTGAAAATGTAGGAATCAGCAGTAATACCGGTAATACCGGTGCAATAGCCTGCACTGCTAATGGTGCAGCCCGTATTTATAACGTAGGAATTATAAGCGGATCTGTTGGCGGTACCGCATATACAGGTGGTCTTGTCGGTCTGCTTGACGGCACAGCCCGAGTAATCAACTGCTATAGTTTTGCAAACATCACTGGTGGTAGCGTTCGGGCTGGCATAGTAGGTTACAATAACTATGCTTCCAAATACAATGACTTGAAGACCATGGTCATGAACTGTATGTTCTATGGTGACATTGCCACTGGCAGTACCATTGTCCCTATCTATGGCGGTGAAGAAATAAGCAACGACTACAACAAAAATAAAGACAGTGGTCCTGACAACAAAAACAACCGTTTGAACAACTATAACTATTTCCTCTACGAGGCACCATTCAGCAAAAACAATACTACTGCTAATCCAATCATCACCTCCTACAACTGTGCCTTGGCTGCTGAAGAGCGTTTCTTGGTGCGTTTTGAGTTCTACCGTCACCTGCTTAACTCTACCCGTGAATTGGCCGCTTGGTATGCAACTGATTCTCCCACCCAAAGCAGCATGCTCAAATGGGTGCTAGACAAGAGCATTGCACCTTATCCCATTCTTAAGCAGCAGGGGAAGTATCCATCAGTAGTGAATTATGATCCTGACTATACTTTTGACTCGGGACAGAAAGTCAGTCGCACTTCCGTCACTGAGCGCAATAAGGGAAAGAACCTGGGCACCTTAACGGTGAATATCAGCAAGCCTGCAACACCCACTGCCGGTCAAATTTGGCCTTCGGATGTCACGATAGTATCTTCGATCACTATTCCCATACTTGACAAAGACACTGCCAACTATAACTTCAACTATAGGAAGATTCAACTACCCTACTATAACGACGTGGGTGACAAGAACTACACCTCAAACAAGGTGGTGACGGGATGGATGATTACATCAATGGAGGGTGGAACCCAAGGCAGCTATACTGAGACCAACTACGACTACCCCAATTTCAACTATGCCGACCGCAGCACTTACGCCAAGGACCTCTACAGCGTCAGCCACCGCATCTTCTCTCAAGGAGGCTATTTCAATGTACCTGACGGGGTGACGGCAATAACTATTGAGCCTTACTGGGGCAAGGCCGCCTACCTCTCTGACGCCTGCTATGACCGTTATGGCTATAACACCACCGATAACCTTACACAGGTGGGTGGCGGACAGCGCTACACTAACAATACCGACTGCCCTCTGCTTACGGGTGAACAGAAGGTTTACACCACCGTCAGCAACGCATTGAGCGCACTGTCTGGCGTAACCAATCCCACGGTCTACGACTATGCCGTAGTGCTGGTGGGCAACTACCACCATCATACCACAGAAGGCAAAGGTGGTGCTGAACTATCAAAAGATTCCAAGCCTTTTACCATCATGTCCATCGACCTCAATCAGGACAACGAGCCCGACTATTGCCTCATCTATCGTAGCGGGAAAAACCAACCAATTTCTCCTATCCGATTCGACTTTATCACCGTGCCTGGCATGGTAATGGCTCACAAGATGGCTCAGGCAAGTTCAGAAAGTAAGGATAGAGATCTCGGCATACCTGGCAACTGTACACCCATGGGATGGTTCGAGATTACCACTACGGGGTTAATCAGATACGGTCAGTTTGAGCATAGCTATCCAAGCAAGAATCTTGCTCCAGTCATCTTTATGGGAGGTGTCATTGACCAGTTTGTTGCCAACAACACTGCAGGTGCCAATGGTGATAAACCTGCCAATAACAACAAAACCAAATTTTTTCTTTTTGGTGACAATGTATGGTTCAAGATGCTCAGTAATGGAACCCATATGGACAATAAAAGTCCCACACCGCACCGTCCAATTTCGTTGACCGGAGGTGATTATGTCAAGCTCTATCTCTCCGGCTATTTCCGTCCCGACGCTACAGTTTGTACGGCTTCAAACGGTGATAACAATGCCGAATGCTATATCGATGGCGGCCGGTTCGGAGAAGTTGCGGGTGCAGGTCAAGAAAATGTTTCCGGAAATGTCACATGGATGGTTAACCATGCCGATATGAACAGTTTCTATGGCGGAGGTATCAAAGCCAGCGATGCTAACCAGATTACGGGAAACATCACAACCACCATCAAGAACAGCCATGTAAACCTTTTCTGCGGAGGACCAATGTTTGGAGATGTGGCCAACGATAAGACTGTCACCACGACCGCTACCAACTGCGTTTTTGGTACCTATTTCGGTGCCGGATTTGGTGGCACCTCAATCTACCGACAATATGTCAACAATGAGTATCAACAAAAAAATTATAGCTGGAACTCATGGGTCAATTCTTCATATGATAATAGCGGTGGAGATAATTATCGTGGCAAATACTACTCCGGAAGGGGTGTTTCTTGTGGTTATGAATACGAGTTCTTTGGAGGTTCCGGTGGTAATGTGGCACGTCTATATCTCAAATACGCCTCTTTCTCTTTGGCACAGTGCAATGATGTCAGTTCAACATTGACTGGATGCACGGTGCAGAAGAATTACTATGGCGGTGGATCGTTAGGCGCCGTAGTTGGTGATGCCACCTCGACATTGACAGATTGTTCTGTCTATGGCAGTGTGTTCGGTGCAGGATTCTCTGCCACCATCCCTAAAGCAAGTGTTTTTAATTTAGGTGGTTTCGATCCTATCCCAAACTATAATGAGAAAACTGGTGTTTATGAACCTGAAGGCTTTCCTGCTTCTTCCGAGTTCACATGGGTTCATGTAAACTCTCTCAACAATAAAGCTCAGGCCTTAGACGGCTCTTCTATCAAGACTACCAAAGACCTTTCTGGGCTAGGAACTGTATCCGGCAACGTAACACTCACCATAACAGGCGACTCCCATATTTACGGCAGTGTATTTGGCGGTGGTGAATCAAGTGATGTAACCGGCAAGGACAAAACCGTTACAGTCACGCTTGGGGGTAACACAACTATTGATCATGACGTATTTGGCGGCGGAGACCAAGGTGAAGTTCGTGGAAGTACAGAATTGAACATAATAGATGAATAAATCATTTGAAACGACAACGTGGCAAAATATATAGGACATAGCAAAGCATCGCAAGCGGCAATGAAGAAACAAGCTGCAACACCGCAGAATGTCGGCGCAAAAATAGCGCAGACCGACTTCTTTGCGTATATATGTATGTTCTTAACCTTGTTTAATGATACCATTTATCGTGAATGCAATCTTGAACCCAGAAAACATAGTCCATACCAATTAATTGAATATATGAAATACACAGAATTTGAAAGAATCATCTCACAGAAGCGTTTAAGACGCTATGTGCAAGCCTGCGGCGGCAACACCCGCAAAGCCATGACTCTGTATCGGTACAATTCTGAGCTTGCTCAATCAGTGTTTGCTATTGTTGGTCTTTTTGAGGTTGCATTAAGAAATGCCATAGATAGAGAACTAACAAAGTCATTTGGTGATCAATGGTTAAAAGATTCATGTTTACCTAACGGTATCTTTGACATTCCTAATACCCATAAGACATGCACCATTATAAGCAATGCATATAGCAGGCTTAGTCGAGATGGTTTATACTCACATACAAAACTTTTGGCCGAGATGGAATTCGGCATATGGAAGTATATGTTTTCACCTGTTCAATATAGACAAACAGGAAGGACATTGTTGCATATATTCCCCAACAGGCCACGTTCATCGGCTCAAGCACAATATAACTCATCATATGTTTTCAATGAGTTAGATAAAATCAACACCCTACGTAACAGGATTGCTCACCATGAGCCAATATGCTTCCATACGCAGGGATGTGATATTTACACGGACTACATTCTAAATGAGTATAGAAAGATTATAACTCTGCTTGAATGGATGGGAATTGATAGTATGGGTTTATTATATGGATTAGATCATGTGACAAAAGTTTGTAACAAGATAGACAGATTAAGGCCACATATAAAACAAAACCCACCAGCTTGACGATTGTCAGGGGCTGATGGGAATCAACAATGCAAATATAAGCATTGATACAATACAAACCAAACAAAACTGAGAGAATTTGATTAAAACAAAGATATAGAGCCAATAGTTAACCTAAACATAACAGATTGACTTGAAGCAAAGAAGAGGATAAGGAGATAAGATTATGTGGAGAAGATTGATTGTGGAGAACAAGAAGATGTATAGAAGAAAAATGGAAGGTTGTACTTGTGCAGCTCGCTCCTCCGGGCGCGTGGCACAGATAGCTATTGCAGTGCTGATGCTGATTCTGAGCACGAACTCTATATTTGCACAAACACCTATCACATCTCTTAGCAGTATTGAGGGAAGTGGCAATTATATTATCACTTCAGATATTGATGCATCAAATTTCTCCAGCAGTATTGCTTCATTTGATGGAGTACTGGAGGGCGCAATTAATCCTACCACTCATATGCCCTACAAAATCATAGGTCTAAACGTACCTCTTTTCACTACCCTTACAGGAACTGTGAAGAACTTGGTGATTGAAAACGTAAATATTAGCAATGGTACAAATGTTGGTGCAATTGCTTGCTATGTTCAAGGTACTTCCGCCAACCCAGCTGTTATTTACAACTGCGGAATTCTTTCTGGCAACGTAGGAGGAACGGGTCACGTAGGAAGTTTAGTGGGTGACTTGGGACAAGGGGGCAATACTACAGCTACCAATAATAATTGTTATGCACGTGTCATCAACTGTTATAGTTTTGCCAATATCACGAGTGGTACAGAAAAAGGTGGCATCGTCGGTCATAATTATTATGCTTCAAAATCGGGAACAAATACTATTCGCACCATGGTGATGAACTGCATGTTCTATGGTGATATTGACTATACTAGTGGCAGTGTCTATCCAATCTATGGTGGTTCGGAAATAAGTAATGAAGATAGCAATGGTAAACTAAACAATTATAACTATTTTCTCTATGAAGCCGATTTCAGTGAAGGAAAACATATAACTGCTTATAATCGTGCCTTGGCCGCTGAGAAACGTTATTTGGTTCGTTTTGAATTCTATCGTTATCTGCTCAATTCGACACGTGAGTTGGCAAGTTGGTATGTGTTTGGCTCAGTGCAGTCTGATGCACATACAAAAATGTTCAAATGGGTTCTGGATAAAAGTATAGCTCCCTATCCTGTCCTTAAGCAACAGGGAACCTATCCGTCAGTGGTGAACTATGACCCAGAAAATACGTTTGATGCATCTACCGGGCATATGGTTAGCCGCAGCGATGTAACCGAACGTAATAAAGGCAAGAACTTGGGAACACTGACGGTGAACATCGGTCTCGGTACTGGAGCACCAGAGGGAGCTGGCATCAAATCAGGCAAGACCCAGATAACCTTAAAACGAATAGATAAGGATGTTGACAACTTCAATTTCAACTACGATAAGGTTCAGCTCCCTTACTATAACGAGGTGGGTACTGGTAATTGCACGTATAACAAAGTCGTAACAGGTTGGAAGATAACAAGCATCACGGCTTCGGGCGAAGGTGCTGCAACCCAAGGAACTTTTACCAAGTCCGATACATGGGATGGCTATAATTTCGCCGACCGCAGCCACTATGCCAAAGACCTTTATTCTGAGAGTGGACAAGTTTTCTCTCAAGGCGCCTATTTCGATGTGCCCGACGGTGTTACCGCTATCAACATTGAGCCCTATTGGGGTACAGCTGCATATCTTTCTGATCCTTATTATGATGCATATGGTTATTATGCCAATGAGAATACTTCAGACAAATTAAGAGCCGTAACGGATTTTGGCATCCGATATACCAATGGCGAATCCTACTACATTTGCGGCAATAGTCAAAAAGTATACACCTCTTTTGCCAGCGCCTTGGGTCAACTTCCAAATGCCAGTACTGTCTATGACATTGCTGTAGTATTGGTTGGAAATTACCACCAGTATAAAGCCCCCTCAAACGCAAACAAGCCTTTTACTATCATGTCCGCCGATTTAGACGAAGACAACGAGCCCGACTATAGCTTCATCTATAATAGTGGTAAGGGTGAAAAGATATCTCCTATACGTTTTGACTTTGTCAATGTGCCCGGAACTGCCATGGCGCATAAGAAGACCTCTACCACCTATATGGGTATTATGGGTAACCACAAATGGAAAGGCTGGCTTGAAGTTACAAACACTGCATTTATACGTTTCTCTCAATTGGAGTACGATGACAAGGATACTAAAGCGGCTAACTCGCCTGTTATATTGCTAGGCGGCGTGGTTGAGCAGATAGTTTCCACCAATGGCGCGAACAAATCATTGACAAGTACTCCTTACATCCATGTGGGTAGCAACGTTTGGTTCAAGCTCTTCAATAATGGATGTCACATGGATAAAACAAGTGTCGCTACTCCTCATATACCAATATCTGTGACAGGTGGTGAGTATGAGAAATTTTATCTCTCTGGTTATTTTAAACCCGATGCTCCGGCAAACACGAATGATAACGCCGAGTGTTACATTGACGGTGGCAAGTTTGGAGAGGTTGCTGGTGCTGGTCAGGAGAAAATTGACGGCAATGTTACATGGGATATCAAGAATGCAGATATAGAGAGCTTTTTTGGCGGAGGAATTAATGATGCTAAACCAGTTACGGGCAATATCAGTGTTACCATAAAGGATAGTCATGTGGGGCTATTTTGCGGCGGACCGAAATTTGGCAACATGACAGGTGTTGATACTCCCAATAATCCAAATGATGACAAGACGGTAAGCACCACTGCTGAAAGATGTACCTTTGGAAACTTCTATGGAGCCGGTTATGGTGGAACAGCTATATATAGGGATATCTGGAGCCCGGGACAAGATGGAGGACATAACAGATATGGGGCAGTCAATTATGATTGGATGACTTGGCTCAATGATAATCGTGGTTATAGTACAACAGGTGGTACGCGTGGTCAATATGATTCTAATAAAGGTATAGCTATCGGTTTTGAAACAGAACAATTTGAAGGATCAAGCACAAATACCGTAGCTCGTTTGTATGTGTATTTCGCCACTTTGTCTGTTGCAAAAACTAATGGAGTGACTTCCAGATTGACCGATTGTACCATCAAAGAGAACTATTATGGTGGTGGAAATCTTGGCGCAGTGAATGGAAATATTACATCTACCCTCAATAATTGTATAGTCAAGGGTAGTGCGTTTGGTGCAGGATGTTCAGCAACAGTGCCAACTGCAGATGTCTTTGATTCGCCAACTGAAACTAATTTTACGGGTATATTATTCAACACGAGTACAGGTATCTTTGAACCAACAAAGTATCCTGATAGTTACGAATACACCTGGTCAAATACCAAAGGAGCTAATGACAATACACTTGTCGTTGATAGCGAAGGTAAATGGATACATGTTGACTCTTATGACCCCAGTACTAAAAAAGGTATAAATCTTGGTGAACTTGGTACTGTAACAGGCAAAGCAACAATCAATATAACTGGTAATACCCTTGTTCAAGGATATATCTTCGATGAAGAAGGTAATATCACAAACGTTCAGTCAGGCGGTATATTTGGTGGTGGTGATGCTTCAGCAGCATTGGGTGATACTGAGGTTAATATCAATGTTTCTGGTCAAAAGACTAATTACACTTATAATACCTACAATGTCTATGGCGGTGGCAATTTGGCTGGAGTTGGAGGCAATACCACCGTAAACCTGCAGGGCAACACAGAAGTATATGGCAATGTGTACGGCGGAGGCAATCAAGGTGTAGTTAGTGGAAGTACTACAGTGAACATTATGGAATGAATATAGAGGACAAGAGATAGGAGATTTTACAGATGAAACATCTACGATATATGAACAACAGATATAGATTGACCGTTACTTTTTTATTAGCAACTCTACTGGCGGGGATTGACGCTTGGGCAGGAGTAACTATTAAAGGTTCTGTTTACGGAGGCGGAAACCTGGCCGATGTAGGTGGCAGAGTTGAGGTGAATATAAAAGGTGGCACCATAGAACAAGACGTCTATGGCGGCGGTGCTTTGGCTAATACCAATACTGGTAACTGGGATGAAGATAATAGTCTTTTACTCGATTATGATTCCAGATTCTGTCAAGTTTCTGTTGCAGAAGGTTCATCTTTAGAAGGTTATTATACAAAACAGGGAGATACATATACTCTTTTAACAAGTGGTACAGCCGTATCCGGAACCGCATATTTCATGAGGAGAAACACCGCCGTAAACCTGACAGGAGGTAAAGTAATTGGTGATGTTTATGGCGGCGGCCTTGGACGACAGGCATCAGGTGAAGGAGCAAATGCTGTTTCAGCAGTTGAGGCAAAAGTATATGGTGATGTGTTTGTAACAGTTAACGGCACACAATTTGATAACAGCAATGTATTTGGTGCAAACAACCTGAACGGAACGCCATTAGGTCATGTCAAGGTAATAGTAAATAAAACTTCCGAAATTGAAGGGCAGGCAATAGACTTGGCCGCAGTTTTTGGTGGCGGTAACCAAGCTGCCTATAATCCATTCAATTCAGGAGATTATGCTGAGGTTGAAATAGAAAAAACCGGTAACCGTCTTATTGTAGGTAATGTATATGGTGGCGGCAATGAGGCCGGTATCACAGGTGTTCATGATGATGCAGGAACACTGGTTACAATAAAATCAGGTGATATAAAGAATGGAGTTTACGGTGGATGTAACTCTAGCGGTACAGTTAGTGGCAATGCTTCAGTTACTATAACTGGCGGTACCATAGGTTCCGGAACTATTACTCCCGAAACTGGAGCATTTGCATATTCTGATAAAGCTAACGTTCATGGTGGTGGTTACGGACAGAACACGTATGTTAAGGGAAATGTGACCGTTAACATAGGTACTGATGCCACAACAGGTGATGCCACCATTTGGGGTGATGTGTATGGTGGTGGAGCCTTGGGTCATGTAAATGCCGTAACAGGAGAAACTGAACCAACATTCCAGACTAGCAATACAACGACCGTTAACCTGTTTAAGGCCACCATGATTTATGGTGATGCATACGGCGGCGGTCTTGGTCAGAAAAACGGCTTTAACAGTGCCCAATCAGATATTTCTGCATACGTTGGTGGTAATGTATTTGTCAACCAGTATAAGGTACCTTTCTACATAGATTACGATACTGATAATAATGCGAAAGTAGTTAAGAGTGGCCGCATATTTGGTAGTAACAACCTGAACGGCTCACCTCAAGGTGACGTTACAGTAACCATTTACGGCACAGCAAGTGGCAATGTTACCAGAACGGCCGAAGATCCAAATAACACAGGTGTTCCCCAGAAAGGAGCAAACGTTACTCCTACATATGAACTGGCCGCAGTGTATGGCGGTGGTAATCTGGCTGACTATTCGGCAACCGGAAAGAAAACAAATGTCATTATTCAGACTTGCGATGTCAGTGTAAATGAGGTTTATGGTGGCGGTAATGCCGCAGCGGTTCCTGAAACTGACGTTCTCATTAACGGTGCCTATGAGATAGGTTACGTTTTTGGTGGCGGTAACGGTAAAGACAGATTCAGGAATGACAACGGATGGCAGACCAATCCCGGTGCAAATGTAGGCGGTAACACCAACACACTCCTTAAAGGTGGTTATGTACATGAGGCCTACGGTGCAAGTAATGAAAAGGGTAATATAGCCGGTACTGTATCCATAAACGCCGGTACAGGTGGTGATTGCGCCCTTGAAGTAGGAAAGATGGTAGGTGCCGGTAAGAATGCAGACCTTAATGGAGATGTAGTTCTTGTACTTGGTTGTATGCCGGAGGCAAAGATAGACCAGATTTTTGGCGGTGCCGATAATGCCAATGTAAATGGTAATGTAGAACTTACCATTACAAGCGGCAATTATGGCAGTGTATTTGGCGGTAACAACCTGGGTGGTATCATTAAAGGTTACATAAAACTGAATATTGAGGAAACTGGAGAGTGCGACGTTCCTATCACCATTGATAATCTGTATCTTGGTGGTAATCAGGCTGCATACTCCAAGTTTGGTTATTATGTAAAGACCTCTGAAGCAAATGGTCTTGGTGATCCGTCTGAAACACCGGTTCTGACTAACAACAAGCTTACTTTAGAACCAAGAACATCAGCAAATGACTCTCACAAACCAGTAAAGACCATTACAGGAAACACTTGGACTGTCTATTCCGGAGAACAAGGTGATGAATATCCCACATACAATGACCCAATTCTGAATGTCATTTCATGCACCAGAATAGATAACGTATTTGGAGGTGGACTTGGTACAGATGCTGTAATGTACGCCAATCCCACAGTCAACCTTAACATGATTCCAGGTAACCATGCCGATCAGATAGATCCTACAGACCCCGATAAGACCAATCTTCTTGGTGTAATAGGCAATGTCTATGGTGGTGGTGAGCAGGCCGATGTTTATGGTAAAGCAACCATCAACATTGGTACAGAATCAACAGTTACATTAAATTCAGTTCCCGATGACCCTGCCACAGCAGATATCCATGAGAATGTATTTAATGTCAAGGGTGCCAATGTCTCAAACGTATATGGTGGCGGTAAGAACGCTAATATTAATGGAGATACCGAGGTTAACATAGGTACACTTGAATATTCCTCAGAGCACCACGGAGGTATAAGCATTGCCCATGACGTATATGGTGGTGGTTATGGTGAAAGTACCAATGTTACAGGTACAGCCACTGTTAATCTCGGTACAACGGGAGTCGGTAACAGTATTGTCAATGATGACATATACGGCGGCTCAGCATTTGGTACCGTTAATACCGCAGTGGTCAACCTCCACAAAGGTACTGTAAGTCGTGTATTTGGTGGCGGTAAGGGACAAAACGACCCGGATTTGACAGACCAGACTGATGAAAACATCACAGCCATTGTTACAACAAGTACAACTGTTAATCTTGACAATGCAACTGTTACAACAGCAATCTATGGTGGAAGTAACCTTAACGGAACCATTGGAACTACTGCCACAGTTAACCTGTTAGGCGGATTAGTGGGTAACAGTGCATTTGATGCAAACTCCAACAACTGGGCGACTGTTAACGCAGTATTCGGTGGCGGACTAGGTGAGAACACCCATACAAGTGGCCTTACCACTCTGAATGTCGGTTCAAAGACAACAACACCGTCAGTTTCATACTCTGGAGCCACCCAGATATACGGTAACATATATGGTGGTTCTGAGAATGGTGAGGTTGGTGCTGTTGCTATCAACCTATACGGTGACGACAATACGACTGAGACCATTCACGGTAACGTATATGGCGGTGGATATGAGACCGCTACGGGCAAGACTGCAGCCACAACTGTAAACGTAACTCTTGACGGTGCCACATTTGACCTTACAAAGACCGGCATTGGACAGATATTCGGTAGCAACAACGTTCAGGGTTCACCTACAGGTCATGTTACCGTTCAGGTATTGAACACAGGTACTGACGGCACCAACGGTTATGGTGTAGAGAATGTATTTGGCGGCGGTAATGTTGCCGATTATAACCCCACATCCTCAACTGAAAAACTTGAGGTCATCATTAACGGCAGCACTGCAAAAGTTGGCAATGTATTCGGTGGCGGTAACCAGGCAGGAACAAAGAACAGCGCAGGCACAGATGTCAAGATGCAGGCCGGTACTGTTGTTACAGCAATTTACGGTGGTAACAACGATAGCGGTACTGTTGACGGCAGCACATCAGTTACTGTAACTGGCGGTACTGTTGGCCAAAATTGGCAGGACAACGAGCCCACAACCATGCCTCAAAAAATCTTCGGTGGAGGTTATGGTAAAGAGACTCTTGTAAAAGGCAGTGTCAACGTTAACATTGGAGAGAATAACAGTGGTACAGCTAATATTTGGGGTGATGTTTACGGTGGTTCTGCCGAAGGTAAAGTAAATGCAACCCAGAACGGAGCAAACTATTCAGCGACCAATGGTGCAACTACTAACGTCAATTTGATAAAGGGAACCATTCATGGTGACCTGTATGGCGGTGGTCTTGGTAAATTGGAAATTGCTGCTGATCCTGATAACGACATTGAGCATGAGGACCCGATTGCAGCCGATGTTTACAGCCCTGTAACAGTGACAGTAACTGGCGGTACAGCCCGTGATGTATTCGGTGCAAACAACCTGTATGGTATGCCAAAGAGTTCTGTATCAGTACAGATAAACGGAACTGATGATGCCACAGCACCGTCCTATGCTATCCGTAACGTCTATGGCGGCGGTAACCTGGCAAACTACACCGGCAGTACAACAAGTCCTTCTGTATCAATGACAGCAGGATTTGTGAATAACGTGTTTGGCGGCGGTTATGGTTCAACGGCAGTTGTTACCGGTAATCCAAATGTCACCATATCTGGCGGAACTGTTAGGACCAACGTATTTGGCGGTGGTAATGAGGCAGGTGTTACCGGCACTCCTTCGGTCACTATTTCTGGAACAGGCCTTGTAAGCAATAACGTATTCGGTGGCGGTAATGAGGCTAATGTTACCGGTAGTACCAGCGTAAGCATTCAGGGCGGAACAGTAACAAAAGATGTATTTGGCGGCGGTAATCTGGCCGATGTCACCAACAACGTTAACGTTCAAGTTTCAGGCGGTCAGATGAATGATGTCTATGGTGGTGGCGCTCTGGCTCACACCAATACAGCCAACTGGAACACCGAAGGTATATCTGACGGAACCGGAACATGGGCAACAGGCAATAGTTCAAACACAAACACTACTACCGTAAGCATTACAGGTGGTACCATACATGACGTATTTGGCGGTGCCTTGGGTAACACCACAACTGCTCCGTTCGTTTATGGTGATATAACCGTTAAACTGAATGAAGGTGTAGCCGAGGACAGCAAGGGTGCCATTCTCAACCGAATCTTTGGTGCCAACAACCTGAACGGTACTCCTAAGGGACATGTCAAAGTACATGTATTTGCTACTCAGCATCCTGACAAGGAGACTATAAATGACAAGACCACTCTTGGAGATAATCCTGCTGCCGATGCAGATGGCAGATATGATGTCCTTGCAGTCTATGGCGGTGGTAACCTGTCAGCATACGAACCAAAAGAAACAACAGAAAAGACAGAGGTAATAATTGAAGGTTGCGATATTACCAGCATAAAGCAGGTTTATGGTGGTGGTAATGCCGCTTCTGTTCCGGCATCAGAGGTTACGGTAAACAGCGCATATGAGATTTATGAGGTGTTTGGCGGTGGTAACGGCTATGATGACTACACGCTTATAGAAGGGAATAACACTGTCTGGTACAAGAATCCAGGTGCAAATGTTGGTTACAAGAACTATACACACTGGGTAAAGGATGGAAGTAAGGGCGACGGAATCTCTCAACTTACAGCATACGAACCAGTTGACAACGATGGCGTTTCAACAAAAGAAAGCAGACTTATAAGTGCCTATGTTTACGGAACAGGTATAGCCAAGACAAATATAAACGGCGGTAGAATACATCATTCCTACGGCGGAAGTAACAGTAAGGGTAATATCCGCATAATTGCCCAATCAATCTATAATGGTGACGGACAATATGGTTGCGATCTGATTGTTGATGAAACATACGGTGGTGGTAAGGACGCTACTATGGATGGCTCCATAGATTTGCAAATGAACTGTATGCAGAACAATGTTGACATGATTTTTGGCGGTTCGCAGAATGCCGATGTTAACTCTGACATTGTTCTCACCATAACCAACGGCCATTACAACAAGGTATTTGGTGGTAACAACACTGGCGGTAATGTTTACGGAACAATAACCGTCAATATTGAGGAAACCGATCCTTGTAATGACATTGAGATAGGCTCACTGTATGGTGGCGGTTATCTGGCTCCCTACTCTGTATATGGTTATGACAATAATGATCCCATTAATAGGGCTGCTTATAAGGCCAACCTCATATCACAAAACCCAGATTTATCTGGTGATGAGATTGAGGCACTGATTCAGGCCAAAGAACAATATCCTGTTGTTAACGTAATCTCTGCGACAAGCATAGATAACGTGTTTGGCGGTGGATATGGTGCAGGTGCCGATGTCTATGGTAACCCTATTGTTAACATAAACATGGTTCCCGGTCTCCATGCAGATAAAATTGACAGGAATGGAGATAATACCGCAGATAATAATCCTCATCATCTGGGTGCAATAGGCAATGTTTTTGGCGGTGGTGAGGAGGCCCATGTATTTGGTAATGCAACCATAAACATTGGTACACTGTCTCAAGTCACATTGGCATCGGTTAATACCAATCAGACCAGGAATGTTGAGGGTGCTTATATAACCGGCAACGTATATGGCGGCGGTAAGGATGCTGACATAAATGGCACGGCTGATATCAATATTGGTACAGTAGCATACACTGGAACTGATTATGAGGGCGTAACCATACGCGGCGATGTCTATGGCGGCGGCATGGGTACCAATACCCATATTACAGGCCATACAACTGTAAATTTGGGAACTGAAGGAACAGGTAACAGCTCCGTTTTAGGTGACATTTACGGAGGATCTGCTTTCGGTACAATAGAAACTGCACAGGTTAACCTCTACAAGGGTACCGTAAGGAATGTATTTGGTGGAGGTAAGGGACAAGACGCTGACGCTAATGCAGATCCCGTTAAATTAGAATACACAGCACACGTTACAACCAGTACAGAGGTGACACTCTACGGTGCTACCGTAACAAACGCACTGTATGGTGGTAGTAACATCAGAGGTGAGATAGGTACTTCTTCAACTGCTGATGATGCTGCTTCAACTACCATCACGCTTTTGGGAGGTTCTATCGGCAGTAATGTAAGTACCTCTACAGATTGGTTGGCAGACAATGCAGAGTTACAAACTGTATTTGGTGGCGGATATGGTGCAAGTACTCACACATACGGTCTTACAACACTGAATGTAGGTTCAAAGACTGTAACAGGAGAGGAGCCCTCTGTAACAACGACATATAACGGTAATACCGTAATTTACGGAAACGTATATGGCGGCTCAAAGATGGGTCGCGTCAGTGCAGCAAATGTGAACCTGTATCGCGGAACCATTCACGGAAATGTATTCGGTGGCGGTTACCAGACACACAATTCAATACTGAATACTGCAGCAACCAATGTCAATGTTACACTTGATGGCGTAACATTTGATCTTGCCAAGAATGGCGGATACGTATTCGGTGCCAACAATAAGGCAGGTTCGCCTTCAGGTCACATTAAGGTTGAGGTACTGAACACAGGCACCATAAGCGGCAACTATGATGTAGCCAATGTATTTGGTGGCGGTAACATATCAGACTACAGCCCCGCATCCTCAAATGAATACCTTGAAGTTCTTATCAACGGCAGCAATACTACCAGAATTGGTCAGGTATTTGGTGGAGGTAACAATGCAGGAACACTGAACGGTGTCGGCACCAATGTAACACTGAATTCAGGAAATGTCTATACCGCTATATACGGCGGTAACAATGCCAGCGGAACCATTGACGGTAATACATCAGTTACTCTCATGGGTGGAACGGTTGGAGCAGACTGGGGCAACTCAGTTCCTACTGACGCAAATATGCCAAGAACAGTATTTGGTGGTGGTCTTGGTGAATCTACTCTTGTCAAAGGTAACGTAGAGGTTAACATCGGTGCCAAGTCCGATACTGATGTGCTGTCTGGCAGCACTGTTGTATGGGGCGATGTTTATGGCGGCTCTGCAAAGGGTAATGTTAACGCCTACCAAGAAAACAACCAACTTAATGCCACAGATAATACAACAACCCGTGTAAATCTCTATGGAGGTGATGTCAAGGGTGACATATATGGTGGCGGTTTAGGTGATGCAAATATATCTGCAAACGTTTACGGCCCTGTTACCGTTGCAGTTGAAGCAGGTACAGCACGTAACGTATATGGAGCCAACAACATACAAGGTGCTCCACAGAGTACGGTCAACGTATCAGTTTCAGGTACAGCCCAGGGCACTGAGCAAGCACCTTCAATCAATAGTGTATATGGAGGTGGTAACCAGGCTGCATATGCTGGTACTCCTACCGTAAATGTATCAGGAGACTCATACATAGCAAACGTATATGGTGGTGGTAACCAGGCTGGTGTTGGAGCATCAGATGTTACCATCAACACGACAAACAATAACGGCAATACCGTCAGTTCAATTATCAACAAGGTATTTGGCGGTGGTAACCAGGCCGGTACAACAGGTAATGCTACCGTCAGGATGACATCAGGTAATATCACTGGTGCAGTTTACGGTGGTAGTAATGCTGCCGGTAACATTGGCGGAAATGCAACGGTAACAGTAACCGGCGGTACATTAGGCAACGCAGCAACCGCAACTGAGAACAATGTTCTGTTTGGCGGTGGCTACGGTGAAAATACAAGTGTTTCAGGTAACGTTACCGTATTCGTTGGTTCAATGACATTAACTCAGAATTCCACAGAATTTACCGGTAATGCCACTCTCAATGGTAGTGTTTATGGCGGTGGCGAACAGGGATCTGTTAATACTGAGAACGGCAACAACACAACTACAGTTAACCTGTTTAGGGGAACCATTAACGGTTCTGCATACGGCGGTGGACTTGGCACAAACAGTGTAGCAGCATTGGTTTACGGTGATGTATTTGTAAACCTGAACGGTATTACTGTTACTGACAATAATGGAACAAACAAACATCTGGTTCCCACATCATCAACTCCGGGCTGTATAGTAAATGAGGTATTCGGCGCCAACAATGTAAACGGTACTCCTAAGGGTAACGTAACAGTGCATGTATATGGCACACAGCACTCCAAACTGCAAAGCATTTCGGCCAAGTACGATCCTCCGTATTACGATGCAACTCAGGGAATCGCCGAAGACTTAAAGGCATACCTGCAACGTCTCATTGATGCCGCAAAGCCTAATGGCACTCTCACTGCAGGCATAACAGAGTCTGTTATCACCAGTGCCCAGGGAACTCATGATGACTCATCTGCAAGTCAAGATGCATTGAACAATGCCATCAGTTCCGTAAAACAGGAACTTGACAATCTGTATGATGTCAAGGCTGTGTATGGTGGCGGCAACAACGCTGCATATGTACCAACTACAGCATATGATCCCACAAATGCACCAACAGGTTCAAAGAGCCAGGTTATTATAGAAGGAGAATGTGAATATACAAGCATCCAGTATGTATATGGTGGCGGTAATGCTGCACCTGTTCCTGAAACTAACGTATTGATTAAGGGTAACAAGATTATTGATTACGTGTTTGGTGGCGGTAACGGTACGGTAAGTGCTGCTAATGTAGGTTTTGACGGCAATGGTGCTGACCAAGGTACCGGTATTGCACTCACGCAATTGATGGGCGGTAACATACATTATGTATATGGTGCCAGCAACAACAACGGTAATATACGTGGTGAAGCAATAATTCAGAACCTCACCCCTGACGGTGATGGTTCTTGCGCACAATTAGTTGTAAACAAGATGTATGCTGCCGGTAAGAACGCTGACATTGAAGGCGGTTCAGTGGTAGTATTCAGCAACTGTTCTGGCACAAAGATTGAAGAGTACTATGGAGGTGCTGAGAACGCGAATGTAGGTGGTGACGCCATCTTGACCATATCAGGTGGATCATTCGGTAAGGTCTTTGGAGGTAACAAGACAAGCGGTGCCATATTTGGACGCATTATTGTCAACATTGAAGAGACCGGCTGTGAGCCTATTGAAATTGACGAGTTATATGGTTGCGGAAATGAGGCTCCATACTCAATCTATGGTTTCTATCAGGAGGGAACATATCCCGGCTCTAGCAAGCCTTTCTATAGGCCAAGAACACAAGCACAATATGAGGCAATGACTCCTGAACAGAGAACAGCTGCAGGCATTTCAACTCCATATAACAATCCTGAAATCAATATTATCTCTGCCACAAGAATCGGTAAGGTATTTGGCGGTGGTTTAGGAGAAAATGCTATTGTTTATGGTAGTCCTATCGTTAACGTCAACCAGAATTACGGTAAGCATGCCGATGATTTAGGAAACAAACTACTTGCTGATATTGGCGATGTATTTGGTGGCGGTAATGAGGCTAGAGTCTATGGTAACCCGGTAGTGAACGTAGGTACTGAGACTTCGGTTTCAATGGTAACAGAACCCACATATCTTGGAACAAGTGGAACTGACTATACTTATAATGAGACAACTCAAAAATACACGGTAGCGGTCCAGGGTGCAAAGATAACCGGTAGCATATATGGCGGCGGTAACCTGGCTGACATTAACGGTTATACAACCGTAAACATTGGAGCCAAGAAAGTTAATGATACATATTCCAATGTTACACTCCCGGCGGGCATTTCAATAGACGACAATGTATTTGGTGGTGGTCACGGTTCTGAATCAGACGCAGCAAAGGCTCTTGTAAGTGGGAACACAAACATTCATATTGGAAACGGTTCTATTCTAAAGAGCGTATATGGTGGTGGTGAATATGCACAGGTTGGAGGTAACACTGACATTAATGTAAGCGGAGGTACTATCGGTACCAAAAATCTGGGCGGCGCCACATACGGAAACATTTATGGCGGTGGATTTGGTAGCACCAGCGGCGTTCTGTTCGGTCTTATCAAAGGTAACACCAAGGTCAGCATAAGCGGCTCTCCCACTATACTTCATAATGTTTATGGCGGTGGCGCATATGGCTCTGTAGGTACTTACACTTATGGTGAGAATTCTGTAATAACAGATCATACCGACAACACCGGAACAGCCGAGGTTTATATAACAGGAGGTACAATTGGTACAAACGGCATTGAGAACGGTATGATATTCGGTTCTTCACGCGGTGATGTTGCTGCCCCGGATGCTATTCATGACCAACTGGCATGGGTATATGACACAAAGGTTGTCATTGGAACCGAGGGCTCAGGTACAGACTTTACCACTCCGTTGATTAAGGGCTCCGTTTATGGTAGTGGTGAGAACGGACATACCAAAAACAACGCTGAGGTTTATGTTCACAGCGGCACAATAGGTACTACCCCTGATGGTTCTACTGCCGATGAAACCCGTGGTAATGTTTATGGCGGTGGTTGCGGTACAGATACTTATACCGGAACTGACAGCAAGGAGCACTACAACCCGTTGTCTGGTATCGTATTGAATGATGCCAAAGTTTATATTACCGGTGGTCACATTATGCGTGACGTTTATGGTGCCGGTGCTATGGGTTCTGTAGGTACAGCAACAGTTGGTGATAATCATGAAGCGATTAAGCATGAATATCAATTTGGAACTGATCCTACTTGGTATGGCGCATATTATAACTTTGGTCTTAGTTGGCCGGTTGAGTTGGTTTATCCGACTGAGAATTCTCAAACATATACAGGTAAAACTACTGTTGAGATTACCGGTGGTCGCATAGGTTATTTGAGAAATGATGGATCTGTCTATGGTGGCGACGTATTTGGAGCCGCCCGCGGTGAAGCCGGTGACAGATTTGAATTTGCTCCGTTTGCCAATGTAAGGGAAACTGAAGTTACAATTAACTATTCAGGTTCCACCTTAACACCTGCTAATGTTGCAGGAAATGCTGACGCCCAGTACATTTTAGGTTCAGTTTACGGTGGCGGTGCCAATGGACACGTATCAGAAGATACCAAGGTAACACTTACAGATGGTCTGATAGGTGGTAGTGTATTTGGTGGTGGCGATGGTACCGGCACCTATACGTCTGTATTATGGGAACCGGATCCAAATGATAAAGACAATGACAACGCACATATTGAAACTGCAGGTAAGGTTATTCATAGTTGGACAGCCGGTAAGGTATATGGCAACACCAACGTTGTGATGAATGGCGGTTATGTAACGCTGAATGTATATGGTGGTGGAAAGTATGGCTCTGTAGGTATAGGTAACTACTCAGGTGGAACTGATGACTACTCGCCTATTGGCTATGGTGAATTGCCACCATCAGATAACCTTGATCTTTGGAATAATGATGATTTCACTAATACCGGTATTGCAACAGTAACTATCAATTCCGGTACTATCGGTACAGAAAGCGGAACATTTGATGACATGCCTACCGGTAACGTATTTGGCAGTAGCCGTGGTAAGGCAGCAAATGATGTTGGACGTCGTTCACCCCGCTACAAGTATGTTCCTGACTTTATGCTGGGTTATGTAAATGAGACCGCCGTAACCATTGGTGATGGAACCAAAGAGCCTAGACTGTATGGTTCTGTATATGGCGGAGGCCAGGATGGTCATGTACGCCGCAGTACGACTGTCACTATCAACAGTGGTATAATTGGTGTCATTAATGGTGGTGAAGACCGTGGTAATGTATTCGGTGCCGGTTCAGGTCTTGGAAAGAATACAGAGCAGAATGATTTGGGTGGTCTATTCAACAACTCATCCGGTTCAGTTACTTGTACTACTGACGTAATTGTTAATGGTGGCACCATTTACCAGAACGTATATGGTGGTGGTGCAATGGGTAGTGTAGGTCCTCCTAATACAGGTCCTTTTACCGGACTTGGTTTTGACGAGTTGGACAACACGAGCGACGATTATCCAAGACCAGAAGGACAATACAGCACCTTGACAACACATGCTTCAAGTTCATACACAAAGGTAGAGATTAAGGGAGGTGTAATTGGCTCTAATGACAACGCAGATGGCTATGGCGGTAACGTATATGGAGCAAGTCGTGGTACAAATGAAAGCAACATCCAGTTCACGAATCCTAAATATAAGTACGCTACTGACATCTGGTCAAAGGTTGATGTAAGCGCAGGTCAAATCCATGGTAACGTATTTGGCGGCGGTGAGAACAGTATTGTTCTTAAGAGTACCGATGTCAAAATACGTGGCGGTGTAATAACAAAGTCGGTATTTGGCGGAGGTAAAGGTCAAGATGCCCTTATACAAGCCAACACAAAGGTTGACATGAGTGCAGGCACCGTAAACCAGAGTATTTACGGTGGCGGTATGTTGGGATCAGTAGGTACAATTGCCTCACAGGTTAAGCATGAACCGACAGCTAAATCAGATGGTGCACTATATAACTTTGCTCTCAGTTGGCCGTATGAATTCACCTATGCAAATACAATTATCGGAAACGGCGCATCACTCTATACCGGTGAGACTACTGTCAATGTAAGCGGTGGTACTGTTGGCGGTGATGTTTACGGAGCCGGTCAGGGTCAAGCCCACGGTGACGTAACACAAAAGACGGGTGATGACAGATGGAATTACCGTTATGATGAAGCTCTGATTGCAAATGTCAGGAAAACAAATGTCACTGTTAATGCCGATATTGCCGGTTCAGTCTATGGCGGCGGTGAGGATGGTCACGTATATGAGGATACCAAGGTTACCATTGACGGCGGTACGATTAACGTTAGCGTCTATGGTGGCGGTAAGGGCTACGGTGATTACAAGGGATTACTACTTGAAGGTGAAGCCGTTGAGCAACCTGCTCATGACCATATTCCAAACTGGTTGGCCGGTAAGGTTTATGGCAACACAGAGGTTGTTATGAACGGCGGTCATGTATTAAAGAACATCTATGGTGGTGGAGACCTTGGTTCAATAGGTAAGGGAAGTTACTCAGGCGGTACTGATGATTACTCTGTAGTCGGATATGGAGAATTACCTCCTAAAAACAACGATGATACTGAAGCAACGTTATGGGATGAAAACGGGCCTTTCATGACAAGTGGTATTGCCACTGTTTCCATCAATTCAGGTGAGATTGGAACCAAGTATGGTGTTGATGCTAATGGATTCCCGACCGGTAATGTATTTGGTAGTAGCCGCGGTAAGGCAGCAAAAGATGTAGGTCAGAAATCACCTCGTTACAAATACGTTCCTGAATTCTTCTTGGGTTATGTAAACGAGACATCTGTAACAATTGGTGATAACACCCATGATGCACCAGTTATTCATGGATCTGTTTATGGCGGTGGTCAGGATGGACACGTTCGCCGTAACACTGCTGTTACCATAAACAAGGGTGTTATTGGTGAGGAATATAACAGTAGTAGCAGTCTCACTTCGGCCCAATGGAAGGAGATAGGTAATGTGCTTGGTGCAGGTTCCGGTTTAGGACTTAACAGTGAAGACAACAAATACAACAATTCATCGGGTTCTGTAACCGGTACCACAACGGTTAACATCAATGGTGGTACCATATACCAGAACGTATATGGTGGAGGTGCACTGGCCATGGTAGGTCCTCCTAACACCGGAGCACCTAACGGACAAGGTTTTGATGAGTTCAACAATACTGCGACACCTTACACGAGAACAGGCAGTTTTGCATCATATACAAATCATGGTTCAAAAACATACACTGAAGTCAATATCAATGGAGGTACCATTGGTCAGACTGATTTTGGCGGCAATGTTTATGGCGGTAGCCGTGGTTATGATGATACTGAGGTAAACAACATTTACGCAGGATCAGCCTACTCTACTGACATCTGGTCAACCGTAAACATCAATAACGGTACCATAAATGGTAGCGTATTTGGTGGTGGTGAAGCCGGTGATGTGAAAGACGGCGTTGTAGTCAACATAAAAGGCGGTGAGGTCAAGAAGGATGTTTATGGAGGCGGTGCATTAGCCAACACGAATACAAGCAACTGGGTACTCAATAGAGCCACTAATGAATGGGGCTGGGCAAACAGCACTCAAAAGACCGCGCTTTACACTACAACTGTCAACCTGACTGGAGGTAAGATTGACGGCAATGCATATGGTGGCGGATTAGGCCGTATGGCTGCCACAGGCGTTGAAGCCGTTGCTGCGACCGTATGGGGTGATGTAACTGTAGAACTTAACGGTAGTACTGAACAAGGAGCAACAAATAATTGTTCTGTTGACAAGATATTTGGTGCTAACAACTTGCAGGGAACTCCTAAGGGTGATGTTACTGTAGCAGTATATAAAACTCAGAATGCAGATCCTGACAAGAACAATAAACCTGCTGGTCTGACATCAATCAATGATCGTGAAGATGTTTCCAAATATGGCATTTATGATGTTTCAGCTGTATTTGGTGGCGGTAACAGAGCAGACTACGAACCCGCCAGTTATCAGGCACCGAATGTAATCATAGACGGATGCGATGATATAAGCATCAATGAAGTTTATGGAGGCGGCAATGCAGCTGCCGTACCTGCAACCAATGTGGAAGTAAAAGGTGCATATCTGATCAATTACGTGTTCGGTGGAGGTTGCGGTACCGACAATACCACAAGAGGTGCTAACGTGGGATATAAGACTTTCCCAGCATACAATTATACTGGAGACAAGACACCATATCTTTATGAAGGTGGTTCAGGTAACACTTTGGTAAACCTTAGAGGTGGTTATATTATCAACGCATTCGGTGCAAGTAACACCAATGGTGATATAAGCGGTTCGGCCAATCTTAACATCAGTGAAATAGACAATGGCTGTACATTACAGATAGGTAGTATTTACGGTGCAGGTAAGAACGCTGACGTAGATAAAGACGTAAACACCCAGATTGACTGCCCAAGTAGCAGTATCCAGAATGTATATGGCGGTGCTGAGGAGGCCAACATCAATGGTAATGTCACATTGACTATCACCGGAGGTACTTTTGAGAGAGTATTCGGAGGTAATAAGACTAGAGGTAACATTAGCGGTAACATCACTGTTAACATTGAGGAGACTGATGCCGGTTGCCGCCCCATCAGAATTACAGATGCTCTGTATGGTGGATGTTATAATGCACCTTATTCAGGCACAAACAATAATGGTCTCATTACTGTAAATGTCAAGTCATTCACAGAGATTAATAACATATACGGAGGTAGTTTTGGTGAAAGTGCAACTGTTAATGGTAATACTGTTGTAAACATCAACGAGGCTAAGGGTTATTGGGCTAACAAGACTTATGATAACGTAGCAATACCTGATAAGATAGGTGGCATAACAGGAAATGTATATGGTGGCGGTGAGAAAGCTAATGTAATAGGTAACACTACTGTCAATATCGGTACGTTAACTCAAGTGCCTTTGGTTTCAAAGCCTGTTCTTGACGCAAACAACCAACCTACATTTGATGCCCAAGACAATCCTGTTTACACCATGGCCGACGTGAAGGGTGTAGATATAAGCGGTGATGTCTATGGTGGTGGTAACTTGGCCAATGTTGATGGTAACACCACATTGAACATAGGTTTTGAGAACCTCACAGCCGGAACAAGCATTGGTGGTAGCGTATATGGTGGCGGTAAGGGTCAAACCTCACACGTTACCGGCAACGTTGACGTCAACATAGGTAATGAAAACGGCGGCTATGCTACTATCACACATGATGTTTATGGTGGTAGTGCTTATGGTAGCACCAACACTGCAAACTGGAATACAACCACCAACACTTGGGTAACAGGTCTGACACAAGAGAACAAGAAAACAACTCACGTCAAGCTGTTAGGAGGTACAATTGGTGGCAGCGCATTCGGTGGCGGTCTTGGACAGCAAGAAGTTAAGGCCGGCGATGTAGTAACTACACCTGCCATTGTCTCTATGGTTTATGGTGACGTTCTTGTTGATTTGAACGGTATAACCACATCAACTATTTCAAGAACATCTAAGGGTTGTATCGTTGACCAAGTATTTGGTGCAAACAACTATAATGGTACACCTTTAGGTGATGTTACCGTTCACGTCTATGGCACACAGCATGCCGATGCAGGCAAGGCTACTATAAGCGACAAGTATGATGTACCGTACTATGATGTTGATAAAGCCGTAAATGAAGGTTATAAGGTATATTTGCAAAGACTTATTGATGTTGTAAAGACCGGCAATACTGTATTAGATGGAATTGATGCCAGTGTAGTCACTACCGCTCAGACGCTCCTTACCAGCCTTGAAAATGTTGATGAGGCTAATCTGACTGATGACAATAAGACTGCTATCACAACCGCAGCAAACAACATCAATGCACAAGTTAGCAGATTGTATGATGTTCATGCTGTATATGGCGGAGGTAATGAGGCCGCATACATACCTGAAGGTGATAACAGATCTACACACGTCATAATTGAGGGTTGCGATTATTCCAGCATCCAGTATGTATATGGTGGAGGTAATGCTGCTCCTGTTCCGGCAACCAATGTATTGATAAAGGGTAACAAGATTATCGACTACGTATTTGGTGGAGGTAACGGTACAGTCACCGGTGCCGATGTTGGTTACTATGTCTTGAACAATACTCAGCAGCAGCAAGGTTCAGGTATTGCAACCACCCAGTTGATGTCTGGAACTATACATTATGTATATGGCGGAAGCAACACAAGAGGTAACATACGTGAAACCGCTCTGATTGAAACTGTTGACAATACACATGAAGATGGTTGTTGCCAAACACTGACTGTAAACAAGATGTTCGCAGCAGGTAAAGACGCCGACATTGAAGGTAGTACCGCAACTATTTTCTGTAACAATGAGACTAAAGTTGACGAATACTATGGAGGTGCTGAAAATGCAAATGTAGGAGGTAATGCAGAATTGACTATCTCCGGTGGTTCATTTGGCAAGGTCTTTGGTGGAAATAAAACAAGTGGTGCCATATTTGGACGTATTATTCTGAATATTGAGGAGACAGATTGTAAACCAATAATCATTGATGAGTTGTATGGTTGCGGCAATCAGGCTCCCTACTCTATTTATGGATATTACTTAGACGGAGAGAGCAACTTGCATCCCAGAGAATCAGCAACAGATGGAAATACGCCTGTAAGATTAAGACGTCAAAACGAGGATGGTGATGGAACTTATGTGGCATACACAGGAACATTCACTACATACGCTAATCCTGTGGTCAATATAATTTCTTGCACAAGCATAGGCAAAGTATTTGGTGGTGGTCTTGGAGAGTATGCCATAGTTTATGGCAGTCCTACAGTCAACCTCAATATGACACCTGGTAAATATGCAACCAGTATTGACCGCGACAACAATGGTAGTCCCGATGAAAATGCTCATAGACTTGGAACTATCGGTAATGTCTATGGTGGAGGTAATGCTGCTGATGTAATTGGTAATTCAACCGTTAATATCGGAACAGTCACAACAGTTGAGATGAACTCATTGCCTAAAGTCGGCGCTGTTGATGAGAATAATGATCCCATTTATGAATATGAAATAGACGAACAAGGTAATTATGTTTATGAACAAGATGGAATAACACATAAACTTGTTCAAAAGATGATATATCAGACAAAAGATGTTGAAGGTGCTTATATAAATGGAAATGTCTATGGCGGTGGCCTTGAAGCAACAGTAAGCGGAAATACAAGAGTTAATATCGGCATTAATAATAATAATAATAGCGTCACCTATACCGGTGAAGGCTTTGAGAACATTGTCATAACAGGTAGTGTTTATGGTGCCGGTCAAGGTTTGGCTACAGATATTACATCTGCTCAGGTAAGAGGTAACAGTACCGTCAGAATTGGTAGTGGCTGGATAAAAGAGAGCGTCTATGGTGGCGGTGAAAAAGCAAGCGTAGGTAACTTTACTTATGATGCCAATAACAATATCACAGCCTGCGCTGCAAATACCGGCTTGAGTACAGTATATATCATCGGTGGTAGGGTCGGTCCTTCAATACTTACCATGCCAATGTTTACCGGTCATGTATTCGGTGCAGGTAAGGGTATGACAGGTGCCGAAGCAATTTATCCTAAACTGAACTACGTACAGAATACTGATGTGACCATAACCGGTACAGCATTCATCAAGGGTTCTGTTTATGGTGGTAGTGAGAACGGTCACGTGCGTGGTGATACATACGTCAAGATACAGGGCGGTCAGATAGGTAGCGGATATAATACTTCAAATAATACTGATATAGATAGACCTTATGGCATTAATGCTGACGGAACGCCAAATGATGAATGGTCAAGCGATCCTACTGATGCTGTTAACCCCAGGTTCCTGTATGAAACCAATAGCTGGACATACGGTCAGGCAGCCAATGCAGCCGACAAGTATGCTCCATACGACCCGTACGCAGGTACCAACGGTTATGACTCCAAGGGCGGACGTTTAGTTGGTGATGACGGTCATACATTCTATGGTAACGTATTCGGCGGCGGTTCAGGTTATTTCCCGTATGCCGCAGGAACATGGTCAAGAACTGCCGGTGCTGTTGAAGGTAACACCCACGTGGAGATTTCCGGCGGACATATCCTGACCAACGTATATGGCGGTAATGAGTTGACCAATGTAGGTGGCACATGTACTGTTGAGATGAGTGGCGGTACACTTGGTGTGCCCAGAACAATTGAACAAATCATAGCCCACCCCGTAACCTGCTACTTGTTCGGTGCAGGTAAGGGTGACGAACGAGTGCTGTTCAATAAAGAAACCAATGTAAAGGATGTTGTCGTCAACATCACAGGCGGATGGATTTACGGTTCTGTATTTGGTGGCGGTGAGGATGGTCACGTGCTTCGTGATGTATCCTTGACCATCAGCGAGCCGGAGGGTAAAACCACTAAGATAGGTACATGGGGAACCAGTTATGTGGATGGTAACGTATTTGGCGGTGGACGTGGATTTGGCGCCGATGCTTACACTGCAGGTAATGTGGCCGGTAGTGTAACCATGAACATATCCGGCGGTACCATGCTAGGTTCTATCTATGGTGGCGGCCGATTGGGTTCAGTAGGTTATGGCCTGTATGATGAGACTACAAATAACGCTCCTACACCAGGTTACGGAGAGATTCGTGATGATGGCAAGTTAGATGACGGAACTGACGGTTCAACTTACTTTACCAATGGACGTGGTCACGTTACTATAGCAATCAGTGGCGGTACAATAGGTAACGACCTGGAGTACAAGTATCCGACTGATGCTGACAAGTCAGGTAACCTGAGATTCACATCATACGACTCAAGCAACCGCTTGACGCATACCAAAGGCGGTAACGTATTTGCCGGCGGTATGGGACGCAGATTGCAGTTAGACGGTGTGACACCTATTTCAGGCATAGACTGGAAGAAACTTGGTAATGTAAAGAGTACCAAACTTACAATAACTGGCGGTACCATCAAGAGTAATGTATATGGTGGCGGTGAGCTGGGTGCTGTAACAGCATTTGCCGACGGCAGCACCATCCAAGGCGGTTCTACTGAGATTAACATTCAGGGTGGTACAATAGGTACACTGATACAGGCATCAGGTGAGAACGGTGAACCTGCCTACTATTATGGTAGCGTATATGGTGGCGGTATGGGTGAAATCTATACCGAAAACTCAAGCAAGGTATTAGGCGGTGGTAATGTGACAGGCAACACCAAGGTCAGCATGAGCGGTGCCAATACTGCTGTCATGGCAAGCATTTATGGCGGCGGTGAACTGGCTCAGGTTTATGGAAGCACCGATGTAGCCGTAAGTGGTGGTACCATAGGAGTATCAGGATTTGGAGGTATAGAGTATGGTAACATTTACGGCGGCGGTAAGGGTAGTACCGATATCGTTAATGCAGGTCTGGTCAAGACTGACACCAAGGTTACCGTAAGCGGTACTTCAACAAGGATATGGCACAATGTATATGGCGGCGGTGCATACGGCTCTGTAGGTACATATACGTATAATGCCAATGATGAGATAACCGGCCATACTGACAATACCGGTACTGCATCAGTCTATATTACCGGCGGTACTATAGGCCGCAACGGTCAGGAGAATGGTATGATCTTTGGCTCATCACGCGGTGATGTAGGCGCTCCCAACAGCATCCATGACCGTCTTGCTTGGGTTTATGACACAAAAGTTATCATTGGTGATACCACTAACGTTGCTGCTACTACCCCATCTATTATGGGTTCCGTATTTGGCGGCGGTGAAAATGGTCACAACTTCCATGATGCATACGTTCGTGTTCACAACGGTACCATAGGCATTTATGAGGAGAATTCTGCTCTCAACGCAACACGTGGTAACGTATATGGTGGTGGTTGCGGTACAGACAAGTATGAATCTGATCCTGTCAATCATGTTTGGGCTTATAACCCACAGGCTGGTATTGTAATGAACAATGCCACAGTAAGGATTACCGGCGGTAACATTAAGCGTAATGTATATGGTGCAGGTGCTATGGGCTCGGTAGGTACAATAAGCAACCTTAGCACTATTGACCAGTATAAGCACGAATCAGTGAAAGAAAATGATGGTGCATTCTATGACTTTGGTCTTAGTTGGCCTGTTGAATTAGTTTATCCTACCACAACCGGTGAGAATGCTCACACATATACAGGTAAGACTACCGTTGAGATTATTGGCGGTACCATTGGTGTTGACGGTAATGACAACGGTTATGTATATGGTGCAGCACGTGGTGAGGCCGGTGACCGCTATGAAATGGCCAAGTATGCAAACGTAAGGACCTCACAGGTTACAATTGGTAACGTTAATAGTACCAGCACACCAGACATTAAGGGTTCTGTATTTGGAGGTAGTGCAAACGGCCATGTATATGAGGACACTTACGTAACCATCAATAAGGGTTCTATAGCCAAGAGCGTATATGGTGGCGGTAACGGTGAAGGCACATATCATGGAGAGCAATGGATTCCTGTGGTTGATCCTAATAATCCCAACAATCTGTCTCAACATGATGTGGTTAATGATGCTGAACTGCATAGTTTCACTGCCGGTAAAGTATATGGTAACACACATGTCACCATGTACGGCGGTCAGGTTAAGCAGAATGTATATGGTGGTGGTAACTATGGTTCTGTTGGTAAGGGTAACTATGCCGGCGGTATTGATGATTACTCTGAAAGCGGATATGGCGAACTGCCGCCCACAACCGGCAGCAATGCCAATAAACTCTGGAGCAACCAGGACTTCATTACCAGCGGTAAGGCTACCGTAAATATATATAGTGGTATAATTGGTACTACAAATGAAGATGACCTTGATGAAAGCGGATTACCTTATGGTAGTGTATTTGGTAGTAGCCGTGGCATAGCCGCTCTTGATGTTGGCAGACGCTCACCTCGATACAAATATGTTCCTGATTTCTTCTTGGGCTATGTAAATGAGACCGAAGTTACAATCGGTGACAACACCCATACCCTACCTTCAATCTATGGTTCAGTATATGGTGGCGGTAAAGATGGTCACGTACGCCGAGGTACGAACGTCACTATCAATAATGCAGCCATAGGTATTGAAGGTAGTACAAATCTTGACCGCGGTAATGTATTTGGAGCCGGTTCAGGTATTGGAACATACACTGACAATGGACTTAAATGCAACACCTCTTCAGGTTCAGTAACTACTACAACAAACGTAGAGATTAATGGAGGTATCATAAGACGTAACGTCTATGGTGGTGGTGCATTGGCATCAGTAGGTCCTCCATTTGCCGGCAACATGGATTCCAATGGAAAACCATACGATGAATTAAAAGAGACTACAGACAGTCATAAATCAAATTCATACACCAGGGTTAACATTAAGGGTGGAAACATAAGCGGTAGCGTTTATGGCGCCAGCCGTGGTCCAAGTGATGCCCTAATCTCCAATGTATTTACTGAAAACAATGTAAATGTATATGATGATACAAAGTTTGCTACAGTTATCTATGCCGATGTAAATGTAAGCGGTAACGCCAACATAACAGGTAGCGTATATGGCGGTGGTGAAAAGGGTATCGTTAAGCATGCTACGCTTGTAAATATTGGTACAACAGGTAATAGTGGCACATACACCGGTACCATAGGTCAAGATGTATATGGCGGTGGCCAGGAGGCATTAGTTGGTGGTAATGTAACCGTTAACGTCAACTCCGGTACAGTAACACAAGATGTATATGGCGGTGGTGCCCTGGCTAACACCAACACTAACACTCATGAGACAAAAGAAGTACCGATTTATGGCGTAGTTAATACAAGTAGCGCATACAATACATCTGACGAAATTGATGGCCATGTTCAGACAATTGTCAATGTCACTGGTGGTAAGATGCGTGATGTCTATGGTGGTGCCCTGGGACGCTTGGCATCAGGTACAGGCAATGATGCTGTTGAGGCTGTGTATGCACAAGTATATGGTAATGTAACCGTTAACCTGAATGAGGGCGTATCAACAAGCAGCAATGGTGCTGTCGTTAACAGGATCTTTGGTGCGAACAACTTGAACGGTACTCCTGGAGGACACGTTAAAGTTCATGTATTTGCTACACAAAATGCCCACAAGGCTACAATTGCCAAGGCAGATAAATATGAGCATCGCATACAGAGACAGGACGAGTCCTTAACGGATTATCTGACTTATCTTGTTTCGAGTTCAGTAAATGCTCAGACCCATCAGTATGAAGTTGGCATTAACAGTTCATTGATGGGTTCAGCATTAACTCTCATTGCCAGCGAATCAACAGACCTTGCCCTTTGGGATAACATGATTAAGGCTGTCATTGAGGAACGTGGCAAGTTGTATGACGTACAGGCTGTTTATGGTGGCGGTAATCTGTCAGAATATGTACCTACAAGTAATGATGAAAATACTGAAGTAATAATTGATGGTTGTGATCTCACCAGCATTAGACAAGTATATGGTGGTGGTAATGCTGCCGCTGTTCCTGCCACAAATATAAGAGTCAACGGTTCTTATGAGATTGAGGAGGTATTCGGTGGCGGTAACGGTAAGGATGATTACACCATTAATGGCGTAACATATAAGAATCCTGGTGCCAATGTTGGTTATCACAATTACACCGAATATGACAATGAGGGTAATGTCGTGATTAAGAGTGACGCCCAAACCAAAGAAAATAGGGAAAGCAACTATGGTTATGGCTCCGGTGTTGCAACAACCGGTATCTATGGCGGTTACATACATGCAGTATATGGCGGTAGTAACCAGAACGGCAACATCAGAAAATCTGTAGTATCCACTTATGAGGATATGGTTGATGATTGTTCTGTTCGCATTGATGAGACCTATGGTGGCGGTAAGAATGCTACTATGGATGCTGAGATTGTACTGAATTTGGACTGCGTTACCAATATGCCTGATATTTATGGAGGTGCCAAGAATGCCGATGTAAATGCAGACATTACCCTTAACATTACCAACGGTACATTCAACAGGGTATTTGGCGGTAATAATACAGGTGGTAACGTTTATGGTTCAATTACTGTAAACGTTGAGGAGATGGGCTGCCAGCCTATCCGCATCGGCTCACTGTACGGTGGCGGTTATCTGGCCTCCTACTCTATCTACGGTTATTATCAGGATGAGAACCAGAAATGGCAACCCAGGACAAAAGAAATGTATGATGTCCTTACTGACGAGCAGAAGACTGAACTTGGGCTTACCGAGCCTTATAAGGACCCGCTCATAAATATTATCTCTGCAACAGAAATCGGTAATATTTATGGTGGTGGTTATAAGGCCGAGGTTGCAGGTAGCCCATACGTAAATGTCAACATGCAGGAAGGTAAGATTCTTGCCAGATTCGTACCAGTAGATTATTCCGGCAATAAAGATAATGCTGGCAACAGAATCCTGGATATTGGTACCATAGGTAACATCTACGGCGGTGGTTATGAAGCCACAGTTTACGGTGATACCCATGTTGAGATAGGAACCGGACAAAAGGTTGACTCATGGAACAATGATGGAACACCTGCTTACGCCGCTACAGGTGGTAAGACCGCCAAGATAACAGGTAATGTATATGGTGGCGGTAACTTGGGTGACATAACAGGTAACACTTATGTTGACATCAGTGCCATTAAAGATGCTGATAACTATGTGGCTGTTGCCCAGCCGGCTGACAACGTGACCATTGGCGGTAGTGTATTCGGTGGCGGTAAGGGCTCTACAGATTCATTCTTCTGTAATAAAGCCATGATCGGAACTGATGGTGCTGGAGCCAACAATAATAGTTACACTGATGGTAACACCAGAGTTATCATTGGTAACGGTACCATTGAGAACGACGTATTCGGTGGCGGTGAGATTGGACGTGTAGAAATGAATACCGATGTCATCATTGGAATTGGTGACGGAGACAACGCAAAGACAAGTGCTCCCTTCATCAAGGGTAACGTATTTGCTGCTGGTAAGGGTGTAGAAACACACGGATACTCAGCTCTGGTTCGTGGTAATCCATCTGTAACCGTTCAGGGTGACGCCAAGGTTGAAGGCAGCGTCTATGGTGGTGGACAGATTGCATCGGTAGCAAGATACAATGTTCCTAAAACTGAAGCAGAAGTTGCCGCAGCCATTGCTGCCGGATATGACGCACACTTAGGAATGCCTTATGCATTGGCCAACAATACCAGTGGTAACTGTATCGTCACAATTAAAGGCAATGCTGAAATTGGTCCTGACGACATGAAGATGTATCATGAAGGTGTTGCTGCAATCAATGATGCTCCCGATATTGCAGGACATGTATTTGGTGCTGGTAGGGGTATCACTCCTGGTAATTATTCTTATGCAGATATCGCCAATATGCCTAAACGTATGGTGCTTTATGATTCAAACACTCATACAGATGCCGGACAAGGTGTATCTTGGGAATATGCTGATGATGACCACAAGAACGTTTGGGAGTACTTCACCAATGATGATGATTACCTTGGATTCGTTCGTACGTTGGCTTTGTCAAGCAAAACTATAGTAACTATTGAAGGAAATCCATTTATAAAGGGTTCAGTCTATGGCGGTAGCGAGAACGGTATCGTTCAGTACGACACAAAGGTTTACATCAAGGGCGGTCAGATTGGTAACGGTGACGGCGTGAACCGTCGTTACACTGACGCTGAATGGGCATCGGAATCTCTTGCGGAATGTGCAAGTTGGCCGTATGGTAAAGCAACAACTGCCGCTGAAAAGTTTGCTCCGTATGATCCGTACGCCAGAGAATATGATTCAAAAGGCGGAAGCATACGTGGTGATGACGGTCATACATTCTTTGGCAACGTATTTGGCGGTGGTTCAGGTTACTATCCGTATGCTCCCGGAAAATGGAACTCTGAGGCCGGTGCTGTATATGGCAACACCTATGTATCTGTTACAGGAGGTCATATCCTTACCAGCCTATATGGTGGTAATGAAATGACTAATGTCGGTAAACCAGACAATAACAATACAGGTCAATGTACTGTTGAGTTTGGCGGTACCGCTACACTTGGCGTACCCAGAACCTTAGAGCAAATAGGCGCTCATCCTGTAACCTGCTATCTGTTCGGTGCAGGCCGTGGTGACCAGCGTGTGCTGTTTAATACCTGGACCAACATAAACAATGCTATTGTCAATGTAACTGGCGGACGTATTTTCGGTTCAGTATTTGGTGGAGGTGAGGATGGTCACGTGCTTGAAGATGTCAAGTTGACCATTAGCGGTAATCCTAAGATTGGTACAACAGGAACATCATACGTTGACGGTAACGTATTTGGCGGTGGCCGTGGATTTAGCGGTGAGGCAGTGACTGCAGGTACTATCGGCGGTAATGTTGATATTGACATCCAGGGCGGCGAGATGCTTGGTTCTGTATATGGTGGTGGTCGTCTGGCATCAGTAGGTCTCTACTTTACAGATCCTAATAATGCTCTTTACGGTCAACTTAAGGAGGATGATAATAATGGAACCTACGGTCATGTAAAAATCAAGATAAGCGGTGGTACAATCGGTAATAATCTTGAGTCTATCTTGGTTGAGCATACCAAGGGCGGTAACGTCTTTGGCGGCAGTATGGGACGTATTGAATTGCAGGACGGCAGTGTCAACCCGCTTTGGCCGGAACTTGCACAGGTCAAGACTACCGAAATTGATATTACCGGCGGTACCATCAAGAGCAATGTCTATGGTGGAGGTGAGTATGGTACTGTACGTGAAGATGCAAAAGTAACCATTGATGGAGGTGTTGTTGAACGTGATGTATTTGGCGGCGGCTATGGTAGTGATGATTTTGAGACAGAGACTACCATTGAAGTAGCCGGCTATGACAACACTCATTTCACCTTTACGCCTATGCAATGGGCCGGAATGGTTGGTGGAGACACATATGTCGATATCAAGAGCGGTCAGGTCAAGAAGAATATTTATGGCGGCGGTGAAATGGCGTCAGTAGGTATCATGGACTATACCCAGTCTGTCAAGCATGATGACATTGTGGCTGGAGGCACATCTGATGAAAAGATATATGGTTTTGGACTTAGCTGGCCATACGAGTTCAAGTACAGAACCTATAACTCAACAGCAGGTGACCAGAACACAATTGGCGGTACAACCCATGTGAACATTACCGGTGGACGTATCGGTATTACCGGTAAGGACTTTATGGGTCCATACAATGCTCAAGGCAAACCTATTGACAAGGAAACTGGTGAGGTAATCGATGAAAGCACTGAAGAAGGTAAGGCTAAGATTAAAAAAGCCAGAATAGACAATGGTGATGTATTTGGCGGTGGTAAGGGTCTTGTTGGTGACCGTTACGACATGGCATACAGTGCCAACGTAAAGGCCACTCAGGTTGAGATCAATATTACCAGTGATGCTACTCCAGAAAACTACAAGGAGCAGAACCACTCATGCCTGCCAGGTTCAGTATATGGCGGTGGTGAAAACGGTCACGTAATTGAGAACACAAGTGTGACTCTCAAGAACGGACTTATTGGCCATGCCATCTATGGTGGCGGTAAGGGTAAGGATACATATTCTGTAAGACTCCTTAAGATAGGCAGAACCGCATCAAATAATCCTAATGACTATTATGATGCTGACATCTACAGTATTACGGCTGGAAAGGTTTATGGAAACACTGAAATCAAGATGGAAGGCGGTCATGTACTGCGTAACATCTACGGTGGCGGTAATATGGCATCGGTAGGTAAGGGTAACTATTCAGGCGGTAGTGATGATTACTCCACAAGCGGATACGGCGAATTGCCTCCAAGAACCGGTGATAATGCCAACGAACTTTGGAGTAACACTGACTTTATGAACAGCGGCAAGACCAAAGTGACCATTACAGGCGGTACAATTGGTTTGCTTGGTGAAGAAAAGGACGGACTGCCCTACGGTAATGTATTTGGAGGTTGCCGTGGTGAGGCCGCTCCTAACATCTTTGAGTCACCGCGCTACCATTACAGTCCGCAGTTCTACTCCGGTTATGTCAATGAGACCGAAGTTGTTATTGGAACCGCATCCGCAACCGGACCCACCATCTATGGTTCAGTATATGGAGGTGGTCAGGACGGACACGTTCGCAGAGACACCAAGGTTGAAATTAACAGCGGTCAAATAGGTGTAGCCTATAATGAAGATAACCGTAAGGCTGTTAAGACGTTGAGTACAAATCCCACCCAAGAACAGATTGCAGACCATTCAGACATTGACAATCTGCAGTGGCTGCATCGCGGTAACGTATATGGCGCAGGTTCAGGTATCGGTCAGTATGAATATGACTTTAACTACAATAAGCGTCACACTGTAAATGAAGATGGAACTGGTGGTATAGAAGAGTATGCATATACTAATCCTCTGAGACCCACTGCTCCTCCCACTACTCTTAAGGAGGTTGATTACAGTACATCGGCCGGTTCTGTAACACGCTTTACCAATGTTACAATCAACGGAGGAACCATATTCCACAACGTATATGGTGGCGGTTCACTGGCCAGCGTAGGTGCTCCTAAGATTCCGCCTACAAGACCTGATGATCCTGTTCTCCGTAACGACACAGAAACCTCAACCCAAGGCAAGCAGTCACTTAACAGACTTACCGTTAATGGTGGTATAATTGGTAATGCCGATGGATATGCAATGAACTATGGCGGTAATGTTTATGCTGCCAGCCGTGGTCAAAGCGGCCTGAGTTCTGATTTTGCCACATCAATCTGGACAGAACTGAATATCACAGACAATAATGTCAAGATTGCAGGTAATGTATTTGGCGGCGGTCAGATGGGTTCTGTAAAGCAGGGTGTTAAGGTTGACATAAGCGGTGGTGAAATTGCCCATGATGTATATGGAGGCGGTGCTTTGGCCGGAACCAACACATCGGCAGTGACCCAGAATAATGTAACCACCTACCCCAGCACTACAATTAATCTTACCGGCGGTAAGGCCAGCAATGTTTATGGTGGCGGTCTTGGTAGTCTTAAGTTTGAGGATCTTAACGGTGTATTGCAGCCGAAACCTGATGTTGAAGCAAAATCTGGTAACGTTACTATTGAATTGAATAACAACAACAATAGTGAAACTGGTTTTGTTGTAAACAAGATATTCGGTGGTAACAACCTGGCAGGTACACCTATGGGTAAGATTCATGTTCACGTACATGCCACCCAGAATCCGTCAATGAGTACTGTAAACCAGAAATTCATTAGGGAAAGCGGCTATTCAGAATACACCATAGACAACTATGATGACCTGATTGCTATAGCAACTACCCTGGGTATTGCAGATAACATTACCAGTTACAAGACTACTCTTGAAGGTACAGGAACTGATGATGAGACAATAGCAGCCAAGAATACTGCTCTTGAGAATATCATCACTGCCATCAAGAATAAGATTGCAAGTGATAGTGAAACTGCCGGAAGACACACCAACTATGATGTTGAGGCTGTATATGGAGGCGGTAATCTGTCTGCCTATATACCTACCGGTGAACAGGAGAAAGCCGAGGTTCTTATTGAAGGTTGTGAACTGACCAGCATATATCAGGTTTATGGTGGTGGTAACGCCGCACCTGTATCGGCTACTGACCTTAAGATTACCGGTGCCTATGAGATTTATGAGGCATTTGGTGGTGGTAACGGTCATGATCCGTTCACTCTTAATGTCAACGGCACTGATGTAACCTACCCCAACCCGGGTGCTAACGTGGGTTACAAGACCTATGCTCACTTTGAGAAGGACGGTGAGAACAACATTATTGCAGTTGATAATGAAGATGCCGACACCAAGGAGGAGCGTCAGGCAGAGAACTCACCGTACAAGTATGGCACTGGTGTAGCAAGCACCGATATTGTTGGCGGTAAGATACATTACGTTTACGGTGGTAGTAACAGTAAGGGTAATATCCGTACCACAGCACTGTCTGTATATGAAGATGCTTCACAATGCGAGGTCAAGATTGATGAAACCTACGGTGGCGGTAAGAACGCTGAAATGGACGGTGAAATCAACATGACACTTGACTGCGTAAAGAACATGGACTACATATACGGTGGTGCCCGTGATGCCAATATCAACAACAACGTAACGGTTAACATTACCAACGGTACGTTCAAGAAGGTATTTGGCGGTAACAACACCAGCGGTACCATTAACGGTGCAATAACCGTGAACGTATATGAGGATGGCTGTCAGCCTATCCATATTGAAGAGTTGTATGGTGGCGGTTATCTGGCACCCTATTCCGTTTACGGTTACAAGAATGGAGTACCCAGAACCAAGGCTCAGTTTGAGGCTGAATTGGAAGCACTGGGCAGCAATCCTACTGCCGAACAGATCAGCAATGCCGGTTTGGCAGGCCTGCCTCACAGAGATCCGCAGGTCAACGTAATCTCTGCCACTGAGATTGGTTCAATCTATGGTGGTGGTTATCAGGCCCTGGTAATCGGTAATCCTCACGTTAACGTCAACATGCAGGATGGCAAGATTAAACAGAAGTTCATGGATGGACTGGTTGGAAGCGGAGAGTTTGTCGGAACCCACTATCTTGACGGAAAGGTTTACTATACCGGTAAGAGTATTGTGCACAGCGATGGCGATGACAATGGCGATGGTATCCTTGCAATAGGAAACATAGACCAAATATTCGGTGGTGGTAATCTGGCTAATGTTGACGGTGACACCTATATTGAGATTGGTACCGGTCGTGACAGTAAAGGTCAGGATATTGAGCGCAACTCTGCTATGATCTCAGGTAATGTATTTGGTGGCGGTAACAATGCTGACGTCACTGGTAATACAACCATTACCGTTGGCAACAAGAATATCACAAGCAATCCTGACCTGTTCATAGAGCACAGTATCTATGGTGGTGGTAACTTGGGTTCAGTTGGTACTATTATCTCACAGACCAAACATGAAAGTTTGGACAATGGTTTTGGTCTTAGTTGGCCATATGAGTTTGAGTATGCCCCCAATACCGGTAAGACCACCATCAACCTTTACGGTGGTCGTATCGGTCTGTCAGGTAAGGATTACTTCGGTCCCAGAAATGCCGATGGTAAACCTATTGCCATAAATCCTGACGGCTCTCAAGAACATGTGCTTAACAATGATGAGATCAATGCTTTAGAGATTGATAACGGTGATGTATATGGAGGAAGCAAGGGCCAGATTGGGACCGGTAATACTGAGAACATCGAACAATACCGATATGCTGAGGCACTCCTCTACAATGTAAGGGAAACTGAGATTAACATTGAGATGCCTACTCCGGATCCTGATGACATTGGAATCATTATTAGAAAAGAGAACAAGACTCCAGGTAATGATGCCACTGCAAAGCCCAAGCCTTCATTGAAACTTGAAACCGGCTTGTTCGGTATTGCAGGTTCCGTATATGGCGGTGGTGAAGATGGTCACGTATATGAAAACACCACTATCAATATTAAGGGTGGCTATGTAGGTCACGCTATCTATGGTGGTGGTAAGGGTAAGGGTATGTTCAAAACTACTCTTAACAATATTGCAGAGCAAGGTACTCATACAGAGGATGTATATAGTTGGACTGCCGGTAAGGTTTATGGCAATACAACTATCAACATGGACAATGGTTGGGTAATGCGTAGCATATTCGGTGGCGGTAATCTGGGCTCTGTTGGTAAGGGTAACTATGCCGGCGGTGCTGATGACTACTACACTGAAGGCTATGGTGAAACCTTAACCGGCAATCTGTGGGACAATGTAAGTGATGAAAGTCAGGCATTCCTGAACAGCGGTAAGGCTACTGTCAACATTAACGGCGGTAAGATTGGATTCCTGCTGTCAAGCACCACAAAGGTTTACCAGGCTTATAATGCCGATGCGACCACTGTTGGAGACAATTACGCTGATTACCTGAAAGCATGCACCAAGGATGACCTGCCCACAGGTAACGTATTCGGTGCCAGCCGCGGTCAGGCAGTTGCCTATGTAACCAACGATTACTCTGATTACACATTCTCACCGGGATTATATCTGGGTTATGTAAATGAAACTGAGGTGAACATTGGTAAACCCGCTGTTGGAGATACTCCTGCAAGCGGTCCTGTAATTCTGGGTTCAGTTTATGGTGGTAGCATGGACGGTCACGTTCGCAGAGATACCAAGGTTACCGTATATAAGGGTGAAATTGGTATCCCATACAATGACATCAACAAGACCATCATGGGCAACGTGACAACTGACGACATGCAATGGCTGCATCGTGGTAACGTATATGGTGCCGGATCAGGTATTGGTAAGTATGAGGATGGCAATACTGAAAAGAACAGCATTATTGCCGGTTCTGTCACCCACTCCACTATGGTTGACATAAAGAGTGGCATTGACGGCAATGCCGGTGGTATCATCTACCGTGACGTATATGGAGGTGGTTCACTGGCATCGGTCGGTTCTCCTGTTGTAGGTCTGGATGCTTACCGTAAGGGCGATACAGCCGAAGGTCACGGAATAGGCAAGCAGACCATTGCTCAGGTTGATATAGCCGGAACCATTGGCCATGCCGACAGTTATGCTAAGCGTTATGCAGAGAACCTTGCTGCAGCAACTGACGGTGCTGATGTCTCAGGCTATGGTGGTGATGTAAACGGCGGTAGCCGCGGTGACGCTACTCTTGATAATTTTGCCACCGCATACCATACGCAGGTTAATATCTTACCGGGTGCACACATCCTGAATAATGCATTTGGTGGTGGTGAGGCCGGTCTTGTAAGGATAGACGCCAAGGTTGAGATGACTGGCGGTACCATTGATGGAAACATGTTCGGTGGCGGTGATATGGCCGACGTTAACGGCAACACCTACATTGACATGAGTGCCGGTCACATCATGCGTAACATCTATGGTGGCGGTAAGATGGGCTCTGTGGGTACCATTACCAACAAGGTAACACATAAGGAAGATCCTGCAAGTGACGGTGCTCTCTACAAGTTTGCACTGAGTTGGCCTGTTGAGTTTACGTATAAAGCAGGTACCGGTGACACTCATGTCAACGTTACCGGCGGACGTATCGGAACATCGGGCGATGACAACGGCGATGTATATGGCGGTGGCATGGGTCGTCTGGGTATTGACTGGGCAGCCAAGGGTATCGACATAGATAACAGCAGCGATGATCCAACTCTCCATGACATTGATCCGAGCAATGATGAAGATGTTGCAAGAGTCATTAAGATAATTGATGATTATCGCTATGAGGAGGCAAGTATAGCCAACGTAAACAACACCTATGTGAATGTCAACTTCAGCAGTCCGGCAAGCCTTGACAATATAGTCAAAGCCGATAAGATATGGGATACTGATGATAAGGAACCTAAGATCAAGTTGCTGATTGATGTAGGCACTTACACGTTCATCTATGACAATGAAAATGACATTGAAAATAGGAAAGAAATAGGCGGTTACTTTAATAGTTACGGTACCACTAATGTTATTACAGGTTCTGTATATGGCGGTTCAGAGAATGGTCATGTGAACGGTAATACAAATGTGGAAATGACCGATGGTATTATTGGACACGCCATTTACGGTGGCGGTAAGGGTAAAGGTACTTACATAGGCAGGCTGTATAATCTGAAGAACGCTGAGGACAATCAGTATATCAATTATGTACTGAATGATAACTTCAAGCCTATACTGAACAGTTATGTTGAGAATATCAACAGTCTCACATCGGGTAAGGTTTATGGTAACACTAATATCACCATGAAGGGTGGTTATGTGATGCGAAGCGTATTCGGTGGCGGTAACCTGGGTTCAGTAGGTAAGGGTAACTACTCGGGCGGTTCAGATGACTACTCAACGATAGGTTATGGTGAGTTGCCGGCTGCAAAGACTGATCCTCTCTGGACATCAAACGCAGATGGTGACTTTGCATATCACTTTATGAACAGTGGTAAGGCTACTGTCAAGATTGAGGCCGGCCAGATAGGATACATACTCCCGGCAGGAAGTACAGATTATAAGAATATTGAGAAACTGGCCAGAAAGGATGGTCTGCCTACAGGTAATGTATTCGGTGCATGCCGCGGTATTGCATCGCCTAACGGTAATGTATCACCACGCTATCTGTACATTCCTGACTTCTTCCTGGGCTATGTCAACGAGACTGAGGTGATAATAGGTACAGAAAGCAGCACTCCCAAGATCTTAGGCTCTGTCTATGGTGGTGGTCAGGACGGTCACGTGCGCCGCAGTACAAATGTTGTCATCAACAACGCTGAGATAGGTATTCCTTATACTGATGATAACAGGATACTCTTGAATAAGACAGGTGTTATACCAACTGAGGACTTACATGAAGATATTACAAATATTCATTGGGTAGGTCGTGGCAACGTATTCGGTGCCGGTTCTGGTATCGGTTCCTATGAAGTCAAGGATCCTGTTACAGGCATAGTTAAAGACAAGGATGGTAATCCTGTCAGAAACAGTATGGGTGTTCTCTATGAAGGTAAGACTGAGGATGATGCCATTGTTGATTACAACTACTCGTCAGGATCTGTTACTGGTACGACTAAGGTTACAATCAATAATGCCCAGATACATCAGAATGTATATGGCGGTGGTTCACTGGCAAGTATTGGTCCTCCTCAGACCGGACAAGGTTTTGATGAGTACAAAACTAACGACGAGAACTATCCAACCGGACAAGAGCATGTTTCAACATCATCGACAAACATCATTATCAACGGTGGTACTATTGGTGACAGTCAAAGTTATGCCAAGAGTTATGGTGGAAACATATATGGTGCAAGCCGCGGTAACATCACTGATTTGAACTTAGGAAATGTAGCAAGCAGGTATGCAACAGTTATCTGGACTGACGTTAAAGTTAACCAGGGTCATATCTTTGGTAACATATTCGGTGGTGGTGAGTCCGGTGCTGTTAAGCAATCTACCAACGTTGTGATTGGCGGTAAGGTTGTGGAAAGCAGTGGCAGTCATGCTCCTGTTCGTACAGTACCTGCTCCGGCAGTGAACGTTAACAGCAACGTTGTTGACGTGGATAACAGCGGATCAATTGAGGGCAACTTTGGCGGTCAATCCAACGCCGCCACTGAGGCTCCTCAGAACCGCACGATCAACCGCACCCGCGTCACCCAGTAACGTCTCCCCCCCCATCGTCCTGTTTCATCAGGCCCTATAAACCAGTAGCGGCTCCAACATTCGTTGAAGCCGCTGCTATTTTGAATTAACAAGAAAGATATGTATCATTTCTTGATCATCTTGGAAGCGATTATTCTATCTACAACGACTAATTCATTTTCAATGTGAAATATATAATTCCACTTATGATTATGAGAAATCATTCTACGAGCTTCCGGATGAATTGCTCTTATTTCTTCTGATCTGCTTAAAGCAAAACAATCAGCAAACAATGAAAGACTATTAACCTCCTGAATCATCAAATCAATATAACTTTCAGATGAATCTCTGGACAGTTTTGTAAAAAGGAAATCTACTAATTTTTCAATATCTTGATTGGCTGATTCACTAATAAACACTTTATAGGTTTTCATATCTTAGATTTAAGGCTTTCTTTACTTTCTCAAAGTATTCAGATACGGTCATATACCCCTTCTCTCTCAAATCAGCACTAATACTATTCTCTATAATTATGTTCATAGTATTAGGAACCGCAGGCTCCGGCACATATTGAATAGCCGGTTCACAAACAGATGATTCTTTTGTTTTAATGTTCTTCATAAAAATATTTATTTGATTCTCAAAGATAATAAATCAAAATAACAAAACACACTAAATATAATAATATGGTAGAAAAAACTCTCGCAGAAAACACAGAAAACGCAGAAATATCCATCCGGTGCGTTATATAAAATGTAATGTACCCGAAGAGAATAATCTGCGATTTCAGCGCTTTCTGCGAGAGATAAAAAAGAAGGACGCCCCAGACTTGTTGTCCAGAGCGTCCTGAAAGACGGCGGCGACCTACTCTCCCACTTGCGCAGTACCATCGGCGTGAACGGGCTTAACTTCTCTGTTCGGAATGGGAAGAGGTGGAACCCCGCCACTATAGCCACCTGAATGTCATACAAGGTTTCCCTTGCGGTATGGTTGACATACAGCCACAAAACGATTTGCTTTTATCTACCACTTGATCTTAATCTTTCTTTATGAGCGCACTTTCACAAGCACAAGCTTGCAAGGAAAAATTCGGGCAATTAGTACTGCTCGGCTTTGACGTCACCGCCTTTACACCTGCAGCCTATCAACGTCGTAGTCTACAACGACCCTCAAAGGAAATCTAATCTTGCGGCCGGCTTCGCACTTAGATGCATTCAGCGCTTATCCGA
>JAFZKA010000101.1 GCA_017551925.1 Bacteroidaceae bacterium
AGACATGTATAATGCCAAAAACTAACTGCACCAACTGCACCACTGCACCAAATGAGGTGTTTTTTAAACCGTAAAAGGTTGACGTTGCAGCAAAAAAGAAGAGGCGCGAATGCGTCTCTTCTTTTGCTGGGCTACCCGGACTCGAACCAGGAAAGGCAGGACCAGAATCTGCAGTGTTACCATTACACCATAGCCCAGTACATTGCTCAAAAGCGGTGCAAAGATACTGCTTTTTTCTGAGTTCCAAATTATTTGGCATCTTTTTTGCCATTTTACATTTGAAAAAAGAAATGCTGACGCAAAATGCGGGGCGTTCAACTTTTTGATTACTTTTGTAAAATCAGATTAACCTTATAAGTTGGTAATGGCAAAAAAGAAAAAGAGGGAGAGTATCATAGACAGCATTATTAAAGGAATTCAGGAGCGCAAGGGAGAATGCATTACAGTAGCAGACCTGACCGGCATAGAGGATACCGTATGCCGTTATTTTGTTATCTGTCAGGGAGGTACACCAAATCAGACACTGGCTATAGAAGACTCTATACGTGAAACAGTCCGCGTAAAGGAGGGCCGCAAGCCTGACTTTGTCGAGGGTGCCCGCTACGCGCATTGGATAGCCATGGATTACGGTGATGTAATGGTTCATATTTTCATTCCTGAACTGCGCAAGTTCTATGACCTGGAGCACCTCTGGGCCGATGCCGTGCTTGAGGATATTCCCGATGTGGACTGACACCTTGACATAAACCCGACTGACATTGTATTTTTTATGGCAGACAACAACGACAAAAAACAAAAGAACGGAGGTTTCCTGAAAAACCTCTCATGGTTCTACATCATTCTTTTTGTAGGGTTCGGATATATCCTGCTCAAGGATGACGGCTCTGACCTGAACGGTTCAGCCACATATACTGAGTTCAAGGAGTACATGGAAAAAGGTTATGTAAGTGACCTTGTGATATATTCCAACATGAACTCACTGGACATGTACATCAAGGCAGACTCCGCCAAGTACATATTCGGCGACCGTGCCGCCTCACTCCCGCCTTTGTCAAAGCCCATGCTCACTGTCGGCATCGGCTCAATGGACAACCTGCAGGAGTTCATTGACGATTTACAGGCCGAGGGCAGGTTCAACGGTCAGGTTGAGTACAAAAAGAGATCACACACCTTTATGGATATAATGATCAACATTTTCCCGTTTGTCCTGATAATAGGTTTGTGGATCTTTATGTCCAGACGCATCGGCGGCGGTGCCGGCGGTGGTGGCGGTGTGTTCAGTGTAGGCAAATCAAAAGCCAGAATATATGAGAAAGGACAAGCTGACCGCGTAACATTCAAGGATGTGGCAGGACAGGCCGAGGCCAAGACTGAGGTTGAGGAGATTGTGGAGTTCCTCAAGAACCCCAAGAAATACACTGACCTGGGTGGCAAGATACCTAAAGGCGCACTGCTTGTGGGTCCTCCGGGGACAGGTAAGACCCTGCTGGCGAAGGCTGTGGCCGGCGAGGCCGACGTGCCATTCTTCTCACTCTCAGGTTCAGACTTTGTTGAGATGTTCGTGGGTGTCGGAGCATCACGCGTGCGTGACCTGTTCCGCCAGGCAAAAGAGAAGGCTCCATGCATCATATTCATTGATGAGATTGACGCCGTAGGCCGTGCCCGCGGCAAGAACCCTGCAATGGGCGGCAATGACGAGCGTGAGAACACCCTGAACCAGTTGCTCACTGAGATGGACGGATTCGGCACCAACAGCGGCGTAATCATTCTGGCAGCCACCAACCGTGTGGATATACTTGACAAGGCTCTGTTGCGTGCAGGCCGTTTTGACCGTCAGATACACCTGGATCTGCCTGACCTGAACGAGCGCAAGGCTGTGTTCAGCGTACATCTCAAGAACATAAAACTGAGCAGTGACGTTGATATTGACCTGCTGGCCCGCCAGACACCCGGATTCTCAGGTGCCGATATAGCAAACGTATGTAATGAGGCCGCCCTTATAGCAGCCCGTCACAATAAGAAAAAAGTTGAAAAGGATGATTTCCTGTCAGCCGTTGACCGCATTGTAGGCGGACTTGAAAAGAAGACCAAAGTACTGACAGCCGAAGAGAAACGCACCATAGCGCTTCATGAGGCAGGCCACGCTACCCTGTCATGGTTCCTTGAATACGCCAACCCGCTCATAAAGGTTACAATAGTACCGCGCGGACGTGCACTGGGTGCAGCCTGGTATCTGCCAGAAGAGCGCCAGATCACCACCAAGGAGCAGATGCTTGACGAGATGTGCGCCACACTGGGCGGACGTGCCGCCGAGGAACTCTTTACGGGACATATCTCTACCGGTGCCATGAATGACCTGGAACGTGTCACAAAACAGGCCTACGGCATGATTGCATACGCCGGCATGAGTGACAAACTGGCCAACCTGTGCTATTACAGCAGCACTGATGAGTATGCATTCCAGAAACCCTATTCTGACAAGACTGCCGAACTCATTGACCAGGAGGTAAAAGCCCTTATAGCCCAACAGTATGAGCGCGGCAAGAAACTGTTACTGGAACATGAGGAGGGACATCATCAGTTGGCCCAGTTGCTTATAGAGCGCGAGGTTATTATGGCTGAGGATGTTGAAAAGATATTCGGTAAACGCCCATGGGCGTCACGCAGTGAAGAGATTCTTGAAGAGGATAAAAAGCCCGAAGACAATAACAACCCAAGTTGAACCGCAAAAAAGAATTTGACATGAACTTCCTGATAAGGACTGTTACAGCAGTGGTGTTCGCCTCAATTATGCTGTTCTGCATACTCAAAGGGGCGCCCTGGTTTGTGGGACTGTTTGCAGTCTGCACAATTCTGACCACGTTAGAATACACAGGTCTGGCCAACAGGTTCAAAGAGGCCAATGCCAGCCGTCTGTGGGCAACTGTGGCCGCATTCACATTCTATGCGGCAATAGTAGGATTGTCTGTAATGCAAAGCAGTGCAATACTGTTCCTGCCGTTCATATTCACGCTGATAGTGATAATGGTGCGTGAACTCTATTTCAGGAAACCAAGCCCCATTAATGACTGGACCCAGACGCTGTTCCCCACCCTGTATATAGCACTGCCGTACGCATTGACCTCACTGCTGGCCTTTGACGCCAAAGGCCCCGGCACAGGTTACAGCCCCGCCATTCCGCTTACGCTGTTCATATTCCTGTGGTGCAATGACGTAGGCGCCTACTGCACAGGCTGCACTATAGGCAAGCACAAACTGTTTGAACGTATATCACCCAAAAAGACATGGGAGGGTTCTATAGGCGGTGCCGTCTTTACCATGGTTGCCGCATTCCTTCTGCACAGGTTTTTGCCCGATATGTACAGTTTCATGCCTCTCTGGGTATGGATAGGCATGGCCCTTGTGGTAGTGGTATTCGGTACATGGGGTGACCTTATAGAGTCACTCATGAAACGTGAAATGGGAATAAAGGATTCAGGCAAGATACTGCCCGGACATGGCGGAATGCTTGACCGGTTTGACAGCGCACTCCTGGCCATTCCGGCCACAGTGGTCTATTTCAGCCTAGTTGGTTTTTACTTTTAACAGACTGACTATCTGCTCGGCGGCATGAGCAGGTGCTCCGGCCGGGCCAAGAGCGTTTCTCATCTGTTCATAACCCTCTTTCTGCATACGCCTTTCTGTTGTATCTGACAGCAACGGAACAAGGTGTGCATGAACGTTTTCTGCATTCATCTCATCGCCGAGCAATTCAGGGACAACCTCTGATGACGAGACCAGATTCACCAGTGAAACAAAACGGATCCTTACAAACAGTCTGACGGCCCAACTCATGGGAATCCTATAACATACCACCTGAGGCACATCAAAAAGAGCAGTCTCAAGCGTAGCGGTACCCGATGTCACTATAGCCGCATATGATGATTCAAGCACACCGAAAGTGTTTCCATAAACCTTTTCAATGTCATTACCGGCTAAAAGAGCATCATAGAACTCAGGTTCTATACCGGGTGCACACGCAAGTACCGGACGAATGCAGTCAATACCCTCAAGAGACTTGAGCATTATTGGCAGGTTACGGGTTATCTCCTGTTTGCGGCTGCCTGCAAGCAAAGCCACTACACGCCGGCCGTCATCCTCAATAGCCGGACGTCGGCCTGCATCGGCCTTGAAGGCTGTCACCTCATCGACGGTCGGGTTACCCACATAATTGATACGATAGTTGTGACGTTTAAAGAAATCTACCTCAAAGGGCAGTATGGAGAACATTTCATCAACATACTTGCGGATTTTCTTTATACGCCAACTTTTCCAGGCCCACACCTTGGGCGATATGTAATAATACACCGGAATGCCCAGTTTATGTACTTTCTGGGCTATAGAGAGGTTGAAACCCGGATAGTCAACGAGTATCACCGCGTCAGGATTCCACTGCCTGATATCCTTGAAACACTGCCTGGCACCGCCAAGTATTGTTCCCAAATGTGAAATGACCGGCCAGAAACCCATATACGCCAGGTCACGGTAATGACGCACAAGCGTACCTCCGGCAGCCTGCATCATGTCACCGCCAAAACAACGGAACAAGGCCGATTCATCAATCCGGGCTATTGCATTCATCAGATTCGAGGCATGAAGATCTCCCGATGCCTCACCTGCCACTATATAGTATTTCATTTATCTTGGTTTGGAGATGTCAAAAATAATATAATTTTCCCATATACCGATTTTTTGCACTACCTTTACACACTAAATTTGAATCTTCATTTATGGGAAAGATCATAGCTCTGGCCAATCAGAAAGGAGGTGTCGGAAAAACCACCACTACAATCAACCTTGCCGCATCAATGGCAACGCTTGAAAAGAAAGTTCTTGTAGTCGATGCAGACCCGCAGGCAAACGCTTCATCGGGTTTGGGAATAGACATCCAGTCAATCAGCAATACCGTATATGAGTGCCTTGTAAACGGAATAGACCCCAAAGAGGCTATTCTCAAGTCATGCATTGACGGGCTGTATGTTCTGCCATCGCACATTGATCTGGTAGGCGCTGAACTTGAACTGATGAATACCGAGAGCAGGGAGACTGTCATGAAAAAGATGCTCAGCAGTGTCAGGAATGATTACGACTATATTCTGATTGACTGCTCACCGTCACTCGGACTTATTACCGTCAACTCACTTACCGCGGCAGACTCTGTGATCATTCCGGTACAGTGCGAATACTTTGCCCTTGAAGGCATAAGCAAGTTGCTCAACACCATACGCATAATAAAGACAAAACTCAACCCTTCACTTGATATTGAAGGTTTCCTGCTCACAATGTATGATTCACGTCTGCGACTGAGCAATCAGATATATGACGAAATCAAGAAACATTTCCAGGAACTTGTATTTGAAACCATCATATCCCGTAATGTCAAACTGAGTGAAGCACCCAGTTACGGCCTGCCTGCAATACTGTATGATGCAGACTCGCGCGGATCAAAGAATTACCTGGCACTTGCCCAGGAGATATTGAAAAGAAACCAGGACAAATGACAACCGCAAAAAAATCAGCATTGGGCCGAGGCCTTGATGCACTTATATCTACCGATTTTGTAAAGACCCAGGGCTCATCGTCAATCAATGAGGTGCCTCTGGAACAGATACACGCCAACCCAGATCAGCCGCGTCGCGATTTTGATGAGGAGAGCCTGGCAGAACTTGCAGAGTCTCTGCGTGAAATAGGCATAATCCAGCCCATCACCCTGCGCAAGATTAATGAGGGTGAATACCAGATAATAGCCGGTGAACGCCGTTTCCGTGCCGCCGGAATAGCCGGCCTGAAAACCATACCGGCATATGTCCGCACCGCCGATGACGAGAACGTCATGGCAATGGCTCTGATCGAGAACATTCAGCGTGAAGACCTGAACTCAATGGAAATTGCACTGGCCTGCCAGAACCTGCTTGAGGTTTATGACATGACCCAGGAACAACTCAGTTCACGCATCGGCAAGAATCGCGCCACAATAGCCAACTACATACGTCTGCTCAAACTGCCGGCCGAGATTCAGGTGGCACTTAAGAACAGGCAGATTGACATGGGTCACGCCCGCGCCCTGCTGGCCATTGATGATCCCATGAAACAGTTGCAACTGTTCCATGAACTGACCAAATACGGTTATTCGGTACGTATGGTTGAGGAGAAGGTTCGCAAAATAAACGAGAGAGGCAGCAAATCAAGAAAGAGTGCCGCCGATGACGCATACGCCCTGCTCCGTCGCCAGTTGTCAAGGTGTCTGGGTGCACCTGTCAAGTTCAAGAGTACCGCACGCGGTTCAGGCAGCATAAGCATATCGTTCAAGAATGAGGATGATCTGACACGTTTAATGCAATTGTTTGACAAACTCAAGAAATGAGAATAATCTCAGCAATCAGAAAATCCGTTCTGCTGTTTGTTTTTTCAGCACTGGCCCTGTCACCGGCACATTCACAGGATGTCAATGACGCCTATCCGCGTGAGGACAGCATACGTACTGCCCTTGTTGACAGTCTCTACCGATCACTTAATGACACCGCCACCTGGAACAATGAACTTGAATTTGTCAGGAATCTGAAATTTGAGGAGGTGAATGACTCTGACCTTGTAAGGATGCAGAGTGAAACCGAAAACATTGAGGAGCCGCGCAAGAGAACCCGATGGAAAGACATTGAAAACCAGGAACAGTCCCGCCTTAAACGCGAATCAGACGTTTGGGAGCCTGAGCCACGCAGAGCGGTATGGCTTTCACTGCTGATACCAGGCGGAGGACAGATCTACAACCGGAAATACTGGAAACTGCCTATTGTTTACGGAGGCTTTGTGGGCTGCGTATATGCCTTGACATGGAACCAGGGTACCTACACGGACTATCAGAACGCCTACGTTGACATAATGGACAGTGACCCCAACACCAGGAGTTATGAGGATTTCCTTCCGCCTCATTATGAGATAGACACCAGCCTTGAAGACTGGCTCAAGAGCGTGTTCAAACAGAGAAAGGACAAATACCGCCGATATCGTGACCTGAGTATATTCGCCTTTATGGGAATGTATATTGTGGCCACGATTGACGCTTACGTTGATGCGGAGTTGTCACATTTTGACATCTCACCGGACCTGAGCCTGAAAGTTGAACCCAACATCATGTTGGATCACCATGGAATTCCGAGCGCAGGATTCTCATTAGCACTGTGTTTCTGATATGAATAAGATAACTCTGGTGTTGGCTTTGGCGTTGGCTGGCATGCGGTTCACAGCCGCAGCACAGGAACTGTTCTCAGACAGCACAGAAGTTTTCATGGACAGCACAGCCGTCTGTACAGATTCGCTTTCAGTGGAATTCCCTGAGAGCATGAACTTTGACCTGGACAGTCTGATGGGCATATGGTTTGCCAAACAGTACCTGTCATATGATGCGGAGTGCATGCAAAGTTCCGTCAACCCCAAATTCAGCGATACAGTCTATGCCGAACGCCTGAGCAGCCTGCCTACCATAGTTGAGATGCCCTACAACTATGTGACACGCAACTCCATTGATGCATACATGGGGCGTAACCGCAATGTCATTTCATTTGCACTGGGTATGCTGCCCATCTATGAGGATGTGTTTGTCGAGGCGCTTATGAAATATAATGTTCCGCTTGAACTCAAATATCTCCCGATAGTTGAATCGGCCCTGAAACCCAAGGCCTATTCACGCGCCGGAGCAGCCGGCATGTGGCAGTTCATATACAGCACCGGCCGCACTTACAACCTTCAGGTAAACAGTCTGGTCGATGACCGTTATGACATAGCCAAGGCATCGGATGCCGCAGCCCACCACCTGCGTGACCTGTATGACATGTTCGGTGACTGGTCATTGGCCATATCGGCCTACAACTGCGGGCCGGGCAACGTGACCAAAGCCATAACCCGCTCAGGCGGCAAACGTGATTTCTGGGATCTCTACCCGTATCTGCCACGCGAGACACGCGGCTATCTGCCAGCATTCATTGCCGTAAACTACGCCATGAGTTTCTACAAGGAGCACGGCATCTGCCCCATGGAATCGGCCCGCCCAAGTCAGACTGACACCCTGCATATAGAGCGCAACCTGCATATAGGACAGATAATACATTACTGCGGAGTGAGTGAGGATGAGTTCAAAGCGCTGAACCCGCAATATCTGACAGAGGTTATTCCGGGAGCCTACCGCACCTGTGTGGTTACGCTGCCGCAACAGTATATCAGACCGCTCATTGAGGCAGGCGACTCTCTCTATGAGTTTGACAAGGAGAAATATTTCCCCAAATCAAAGTTGGCGTACATTGATGATGACATGAAGAACCGCGTCACCTACATTACGCACAAGATTAAGTCAGGTGAGACACTTGGAGGCATTGCCATCAAGTACCACACCACAGTCAAGAACATCAAGAACTGGAATAACCTGAAGAGTGACAACATCAGGGCCGGTAAGACCCTGAGGATATACAACAGATAGTGCATTTATAAAAAGTACAGGCAAGATGAGTGAAGATAATCTTTTTTCGCCCGATGAAGAGAGACTCATAGATGAGGCCTTCCAGCATCTGATTGACTCATATCTCCAGACCAAGCACCGTAAAAAGGTGGAGATAATAACCAAGGCTTTCCAGTTTGCCCGCCAGGCACACCGTGGCGTACGCCGCCACTCCGGCGAGCCCTACATAATGCACCCTCTGGCCGTAGCACAGATAGTATGCTCTGAGATCGGGCTCGGATCAACCTCTATCTGCTCTGCCCTGCTGCATGATGTGGTTGAGGATACAGACTACACTACTGATGACATAAAGAACGTATTCGGCCCCAAGATTGCCCAGATTGTTGACGGACTGACCAAGATTGCAGGTGGTATATTCGGTGACAAGGCATCGGCCCAGGCAGAAAACTTCAAGAAACTGCTGCTCACCATGAATGACGATATCCGCGTCATTCTCATCAAGATTGCAGACCGTCTGCACAACATGCGCACGCTTGACAGCATGCAGCCGCGCAAGCAGTACAAGATAGCAGGTGAAACGCTCTATATCTATGCTCCCCTGGCCTACCGCCTGGGACTTAACAAGATAAAGTCAGAACTTGAGGACCTGAGTTTCAAGTACGAGCACCCCAACGAGTACAAGGATATCCAGCAGAAACTTACCTTTTCACGTGAGGAACTCAACAACATTTATGATGAGTTCACATCACCTATAGCCGAAAAACTTGATTCGCTTGGCATATCATACAATATGTTCGGACGCATCAAATCGCCCTACTCCATCTGGAAAAAGATGAACAAGAACAATCTGTCCTTTGAGGAGGTATATGATATTCTTGCAGTAAGGATTGTATTTGATCCCGTATCACCTGACCAGGAGCAGAGTGAGTGCTTTGACATATATCTGGCGCTGACCAAGATTTACAAATCACACCCCGACCGCCTGCGCGACTGGGTTACACACCCCAAAGCCAACGGCTATCAGGCACTGCACGTGACACTCATGAGCAATTCCGGACAATGGGTTGAGGTGCAGATACGCAGCCGCCGCATGGATGATATTGCCGAGCAGGGTATTGCCGCCCACTGGAAATACAAGGACGCAACATCATTTGAGGATGACGGGAGTGAACTTACCCACTGGCTTGAAACCATCAAGGAGATTCTTGAGGACCCGCAGCCGGACTCAATGGACTTTCTTGACACCATCAAACTGAACCTGTACTCATCAGAGATATTCATCTTTACGCCGAAAGGAGAGTTGCGCACCATGCCGCAGGGCAGTACGGTTCTGGACTTTGCATTCACCATACACACCTATATGGGCACCAACTGCATAGGTGCCAAGGTAAACCACAAACTTGAGGCCATCAACTATGAACTCAAGAGCGGTGACCAGGTTGAGATTCTTACATCAAAGAGCCAGAAACTGAGTCCGGAATGGCTGGACTTTGTCACCACGGCCAAAGCACGCGGCAAGATAAAACAACTGTTGCGTAAAGAGGAGCGTGCCAACCAGAAATTCGGTGAGGCAATATTCCATGAGTTCCTTGAAAAAGAGGAGACCGAGATTGACTCTGACAAGATGCAGCGCATCTGCAACCTTCACGGCCTGAAGAACCGTGACGAACTGATGATTGCGCTCGGACAAAAGAAAATCATTCTGGGCGATGCCGAACGTAACATCATAAAAGGTGACAGCAGCAGTTGGTACAAAAGATTCTGGTCTTCATTCTCAACATCATCAAACAAGGAAAAGAAACCAGAGGAAACTGAGGTTCAAGACGTAGATCTCAAGAAAGTTCTCATAATCAATGATGTAGATAAGCATAAATACACCTTTGCGTCATGCTGTCACCCCGTTCCCGGCGATGCTGTACTGGGATTCGTTGATGACAAGGGACAGATAACCATACACAAACGCAAATGTGAAGTTGCCACAAAACTCAAAACAGGCAAGGGTAACCGTATTCTTGCGGTTGAATGGCAGATTGAGAACAGTCTGTTCCCTGTAACAATCTACATTAAAGGATTGGACAGCATAGGTACGCTGAGCAAAGTTACTGAGGTCATCTCCAAAAAGATGAACGCCAACATAAACAAACTCGTGATTGAATCAAAAGAGGGTCTGTTTGAGGGTACAATAAGCATTATGGTCCACAGCCTTAATGACGTGGAGATAATCCAGAAAGAACTCAAGAAAATCAGTAATATTACAACGGTTGCCCGCAAGGAGGAGTAGCATTAAGTTCATCCAGAATTGCTACCAACTCCACACGGATTTTTTTAAGGTGTTCTACAATTTCATGGGTATCAAGTGTACTCTTGGGATTGTCTTTCATACGGGCCTGAGCACCCTTGATTGTCAGTGACTTTTCCTTAACCAGGTGATTTACGCGTTTAATCTGCTCTATATCGGCCATGGTATAGTGGCGTACGCCTTTGGCATTCTTTTTGGGAGCAATCTCCTTGAACTCCTTTTCCCAGTAACGCAGAGTGCTGTCGGGTATGCCAAGCATATCAGAAACCTCCTTGATGGAGTAATACTTTTTTAGTTCCTTGTTGGGATTGAGTGCCATACTATATCTTTTTTAGTCAAATACCCTTCCATGGTTCTCTGCAAGACTGATCATCTCTTCATACTGGTCAGCATCAAGATCCATAAAATAGTAGTTGATGGGGTTCACATCTTTATTACCTATCCATACCTCATAGTGAACATGAGGACCTGTACTCTTACCTGTTGATCCGGCCCTGCCAATCTCTTCACTGCGTACCACATTCTGTCCCTCCTTGACCATTATCTTGCTCAGGTGGGCATATCTGGTCTTGTAGCCATATCCGTGGTCAATCTCAATAAGATTGCCGAATCCTGATTTCCACTTGGCATATGTAACCTTGCCGTTTCCTGTTGCATATACCGGCGTGCCGGTATCACATGCAAAATCCATTCCGTGATGAAATGTGCGGACATGATATATGGGGTCTGAGCGGTATCCGTAGCCCGATGCGGTACGTTTAAGGTCACGGTTTGAAACGGGCTGGATTGCGGGAATGCAGGCCAACTTGTTCTCCTGCTCACGTGACAGTTCAATCACCTCATCAAAGGAGCGGGTCTGCATATAGAGTTTCTTTTCAAGCATGTCAACCTTCTGTGAGGTATTCACAACAAGTTCGGCATTTGACATGTCGGTCAGTTCAGCATAGCGGTTGGTGCCGTTGAAACCATCCTGACGTGCTGCCTCAGGATAGGGATCGGCCTCCAAAAGCACACGGTAAAGGTTGTCATCGCGCTCCTCAATGTCATGAAGCACAAGCAGGGCGTCATCGACTTTGCGGGAAAGCACACGGTATTGTGACTGCATACGGCTGTTCTCAACCAACAGGTCCTCAACCTGAGGTGTACTCACTACAAACCAATAGATAATAAAGAAAACACCTCCTAACAGTACTGACAGGAACAGACGCCAGAACCATGAGGCAAGCCTCTGGCCCAATGTAGGGAACACCCTGCGGTAAACCCTGCGCTGCGGATCATACTGATAGTATATTTTCCTCATTGATATGCTGCTTTATACCTTTAATAATAAGGTTATGACACGCAAAAATAGCAAAAAAAGTAGTAATTTTAGCACTTCGTGCTGAAGATAAGCTGCGCCTCTGGAGAAAAAATAAACAAGTTTCTTTTTTCTCCTCTCGGCTTGCATTATCTTTGCCCCTCCAAACTGAAAAACAAATTTTAAATATATGATGACAGCAAAGGAAATACGTGATTCCTTCAAGAGTTTCTTTGAGAGTAAAGAGCACCTGATTGTGCCCTCAGCACCCATGGTGGTAAAGGATGACCCCACCCTTATGTTCACAAATGCAGGCATGAACCAGTTCAAGGATATCATACTTGGCAACCGCGCGCCCAAAAGCCGCCGCGTGGCTGACTCACAGAAATGTCTGCGCGTAAGCGGTAAGCACAATGACCTGGAGGAGGTAGGCCACGATACCTACCACCACACCATGTTCGAGATGCTGGGTAACTGGTCATTCGGTGACTACTTCAAGAAAGAGGCTATCAGCTGGGCATGGGAATATCTGGTTGATGTTCTCAAGCTGGACCCCAAGAACCTCTACGCCACCGTATTTGAGGGCAGCCCCGAAGAGGGCCTGGAACGCGACAACGAAGCCGCTGCCATCTGGGAGCAGTTCCTGCCCAAGGATCATATCCTGAACGGGAACAAGCATGACAATTTCTGGGAGATGGGTGATACCGGTCCCTGCGGCCCCTGCAGTGAGATCCATATGGATTCACGCTCCGATGAGGAGAAGGCCAAGGTACCCGGCCGCGACCTGGTAAACAAGGATCACCCTCAGGTAATAGAGATATGGAACCTGGTGTTCATGCAGTTCAACCGCAAGGCTGACCACTCACTGGAGCCTCTGCCCGCCAAGGTTATTGATACCGGCATGGGATTTGAGCGTCTGGTACGCACCCTGCAGGGCAAGCAGTCAAACTATGACACTGACGTATTCCAGCCCATCATCAAGGAGATAGGCGCACTTACCGGAAAGCAGTACGGCAAGGATGAGAAGGTTGACATTGCAATGCGCGTTGTGGCTGACCACATCCGTACCATTGCATTCTCAATCACTGACGGCCAGTTGCCATCGAACGCCAAGGCCGGCTATGTTATCCGCCGCATACTGCGCCGCGCAGTTCGTTACGCCTACACATTCCTGGGCCAGAAGGAGGCATTCCTCTACAAACTGCTGCCCGTGCTGATTGACAACATGGGTGAAGCCTATCCTGAACTGGGGGCTCAGAAGACACTCATTGAGAAAGTCATCATTGAAGAGGAGGAATCATTCCTGCGCACACTTGATACCGGTATCAAACTGCTCGACAAGGTCATGGCCGATGCCAAGGCTGCCGGCAGCACTGAGATAAGCGGTGTGAACGCATTCACGCTCTATGACACCTACGGATTCCCGCTTGACCTGACCGAACTCATTCTGCGTGAGAACGGCATGACCGCCAACATTGAAGAGTTCAATGCCGAAATGGCCGGTCAGAAAGCCCGTTCACGTAATGCCGCCGCTGTTGAGAACGGTGACTGGGTGGTGCTCAAAGAGGGTGAGACCGAGTTTGTAGGTTATGACTTTACCGAGTATGAGACCTCTATCCTGCGCTACCGCGAGGTCAAGCAGAAGAGCGGCGTAATCTATCAGATTGTTCTTGACAAGACCCCGTTCTATGCTGAGATGGGCGGTCAGGTAGGTGACACCGGCGTTATTGTTAGTGAATTTGAAACAATAGAGATAATAGACACCAAGAAGGAGAACGGTCTGCCCGTACACATCTGCAAGAAACTGCCCGAGCACCCCGAGGCTCCCATGATGGCCTGCGTTGATACCGACAAGCGTCACGCCTGCGAGGCCAACCACACAGCTACCCACCTGGTTGACGAGGCCCTGCGTGAGGTTCTGGGTACACATGTTGAACAGAAGGGTTCACTTGTAAGTCCAGACGGCCTGCGCTTTGACTTCTCACACTTCCAGAAGGTGACCGATGAGGAACTGCGTCAGGTGGAGCGTCTGGTAAATGAGAAGATCCGCATGGACCTTCCGCTTCAGGAGCATCGTGACCTTCCCATTGAGGAGGCCAAGAAACTGGGTGCAATTGCCCTGTTCGGTGAGAAATACGGTGACAAGGTACGTGTAGTACAGTTCGGCAACTCTATTGAGTTCTGCGGTGGTGTACACGCATCTTCAACCGGTCGTATAGGAATGTTCAAGATTACCTCTGAGAGTTCAATCGCTGCCGGTGTTCGCCGCATCGAGGCTATTACCGGTGAGGCTGTAGAGAATATGGTTGCTTCACTGCAGGATACCATCAGCGGTCTCAAGGCTCTGCTGCCCGGCGCATCACTGGAGGCATCGGTCAAGAAGGCCATTGACGAGAACGCATCACTCAAGAAACAGTTGGAGGAGTTCCAGAAAGAGAAAGCCGGTCAACTCAAGGCTGGTCTTATTGCTCAGGCAAAGGATATAAATGGTGTGAAGGTTATCAGCGCCGTAATCTCGGCATCGGCTGCAATGGCCAAGGATCTGGTGTTCGGCATACGCGGTGAACTTACCGCGGGTACAATCGTTGTTATCGGTAGCCACGAAGACGGCAAGCCAATGCTTACCGTAAGTGTAAGTGAGGACCTTACCTCACGCTTCAATGCCGGCCAGATGGTCCGCGAGGCTGCCAAACTGATTCAGGGCGGCGGTGGCGGTCAACCCCACTTTGCAACCGCAGGCGGCAAGAACCCCGAAGGACTCCAGGCTGCTGTTGACAGCATTGTCAAGGCTATTTAATTTCTCGCAAAAAGCGCAGAAAACGCAGAAAAAACAAATGTGCAAATGGGGACTGTCCCCTTTTGCACATTTTTTTCAGTCGGGGTGACTGGATTCGAACCAGCGACCACACGCCCCCCAGACGCGTACTCTAAACCGGGCTGAGCTACACCCCGCTGACGGAATCAAGCCTTGCGGCTCTCAAAACCGGCGCAAAGGTATCTCTTTTTGTCAAATTATCCAATAAAACCCAAGTTTTTTTCATTTTTTGACCTCTTTCACTTTTGCCTTGACCGGTGACTTCTTGGGAACGCTGTTGATTATTTCAGGCAAAAGCATGAAATCCTGCAAAGGTTTGGCCTCAGTGAAGCCCATTGGAACGGTATGGCCGTTCTCATCATACTCAAATGCCACAAAATATCTTGCGTACGGACGCAGGCGGTCAGTCGGGAATACGGTTGTAATGGAATATGTCCTGCCAGGTTTGATTTTTATCTTTTTGGCGGCAAGCACCTGAACGCTGTGCTCACGCTCCACAATTCTCAGATAGACTGGTCCTGTATAGATGCTGTCACCCTGGTTGGTAACCTCAAACGTTACATAGCCTTCATCACCGACAGAGAGCCCCTTCAATCCCAAGACCGGATCACTGCTCATTTTCAGGTTTTTACCGAAACTGGGGAAACTCACAAACTGCGCGTGTGCAACAGTTGCGCACAACAACATAATACACAGGTAGAGAAATCTTTTCATAAGCGATTTAATTGGTGGGCAAATAGGTCAGACACAAATATAGTCCATTGGATTTCTATTTGCAACAGAATTGTATGTTTTTTTGATTGTTCAGTGTGTTAAAGGATTACCCTTCACGGCAAAAGTCAAGCATCTCAAGGAATAACTCTTTTGATATGGTATTGACAGAATTGCCCCCATGCGGTAACGGTAAGCAGACATCGGCACTCTCTTTACCGTTCAGGCATAATTCTGTCAGACGGTCATACCATTTGCAGTCAAGCAATACAGGGCCGGTCGTTTCACGCGCCGCATACTGCAGTTCGCGCAGCGATGAGGCCTTGAGAGAGCATAATATATAAGATAGGTATGCCGCCCCCGTCTGTCCCCACGCAAGCGCCCCGCCCGGGCTGTATGAGAGCCCGTGCTCTGATGCCACCGTGTCAAACGCATCGGCCAGGATAACTGAAAAATCTGTCATGACGGTTACAAAAATAGACAATTTAAACCATTTTGGCATATGGATGTCTAAAACACTACAAGATAGTTATATGAAGAAAGCATTCCTATTACTGACCATACTCTTTTTCTGCGTGCCACAACTTTGCCAGGCCCAGAAGGCCGATTCTGAAAAAGAGAAAGCAAAGAGCAAACTGACCGGTAAGACATCGGTAACCGGCCGAATCATTGACGGTTCCACTACAGAGTACATGCCTCAGGTTACCATTCAGTTGCTTGAGTTGCCCGATACCACATTCGTATATGGAATGATCACTGACAACGAGGGTTGGTTTACCATCAAGAAGGTGCCCGCAGGCGAGTATCTGCTGCGCTACTCCTTTATGGGTTACAGTACCGTGGATTTCAATTTCAAGGTGCTCAAGGAGGATAAGGACCGCCAACTGGGCGTTTTCAAGATGTATGAGACCAGCATTATGCTTTCTGAGGCTGTCATTGAAGAGACCTTGCCGCCTACCCAGGTGGTTGATGATACCCTGATGTTCAATGTAAGCGCATTCCGCGTGCCCGAAGGCTCCGTGCTTGAGGAACTCATAAAGCGTCTGCCCGGTGTTGAGGTTGATGAGAACGGCAACATTACCGTCAATGGCCGTACTGTCACGCGAATACTTGTTGACGGACAGGAATATTTCGGCAATGACCGTCAGATGGCAACCAAAAACCTGCCGGTAAACATTATTCACAGAATCAAGACTTATCAGCGCAAGAGTGACCTGGCCCGCATTACCGGTATTGATGACGGTGAAGATGAAACCGTTATGGATCTTGAAATAAAGCCCAACATGCGTAACGGCTGGCTGCACAATATAGACGGCGGTATAGGCAAGCCGGTGGGCAATAATGACTATGGTGACTGGATCAAATATCTCTGGTCCGGCCGATATACACTGAACCGTTTCCAGGCGAACACCCAACTTTCAGTGAATGCCAACACCCAGAATTCAGGTCAGGGAAACGGTATAAGTTATAACACCCAGATAGGTGTGAACTTTTCAAAGAATATAGGCGAACCGTTCCCGCGCCGCCGCAATGAGTTCCCGCTTGTTGTTGGAGGTAACGTAAGATACAACGGCTCCACATCACGTTCCATAAACGAATCTGAATCAGAGACTTTTGCAACGACCCAGCGCCCGTCGCAATTCCGCAACAATGACTCAAACAACAACAGCGGCAACGGTAGTGTCAACGGCGAGTTCCGTATGGAATGGAGACCAGATTCATCATTGAATATCATATTCCGACCAAGTTTCCAGATAAGCAAGAACAACAACAATTCAAACAGCCGTTCTGTCACTTTCAATGCAGATCCGCACCTTGCCACAGATATGGTGGACATTCTTGATGAATTTGATCTGGCCGTCAACAAAACCATGCTTGACTCGATAGGATTGAACTCACAGAAGAGTCACAGCCATACCGAAGGTTCCAACAACCAGATAAGCGGTGAATTCCAGTTCAACAAGCGTTTCAATGACCTGGGCCGGAACTTTACCGTCAGATTCACATTCGGAGCCACTAAAGGCACCAATGACAATTTCTCCTATCAGGATCAGCGCTATTATCAGTCCAACAGCCAGACCGGAACGGGTATGGGCGGCGGAATGAATTCTTCATACGGCAGGGACACCATCATGAACCGGTATAATGCCAGCCCCACAGACAACAGCAACTGGTCAGGCCGTATCATGTGGAGTGAACCTATAGACTCAGGTCGCGGCAATCTGCAGTTAAGTTATCAGATTCAGGTCAACAACCGCAACCAAAACAGGGAAACTTACGTATTCTCATCAAATAATGACCCCAGATTCGTTGACTGGTATGATACCTGGTTCATTCCAGAGAACTATGAGGATTATCGTGATGACAGATTGAGCCGTTCCGCTACCAATGTCACCCGCAATCATACATTCACGCTGCAGTTCCGCTACAGCGGCGTAAAATCCAACTTCAATTTAGGTGTGAACTTTATGCCCCAATATACCGGCATGGACAACTTCCAGTATATGGGTAAGGTAATTGGAGATACGTCACGTGTTGTATATAACTGGAGTCCTTCACTTAATTACACTTACCGCTGGAACCGTCAACAGAGTCTCCAGTTGACATTCCGTACCAATACCAGCCAGCCGTCAATGGAGGATATGATGGATATAACCGATGACAGCAATCCCATGAATATAAGAAAAGGTAATCCGGGCCTGCTGCCTACTCTCAGGAACACGGTAGAGGCTAATTATCAGAACTATATTCAGGAGACCCAGAAAACAATTAACCTGCGCATTTCTCTTGAGAACTCTCTCAGGAACATATCGCAGAAAACAGATTATGACCCCTCTACCGGTATCTCCATAACCCAGCCACAGAATATGGACGGATTCTGGACCAACTGGAGCACTTCAATGAACCTTTCATTCAATCAGACCATACCCAACAGCAAGTGGCGTTACTCAACAACTGCCAACGCGCAGTTCCGTCATCAGGAGAGTTTCATGAGAACCGGTAATACGGCATCATTCATTGACAATACCAGTACCAGCCAGGAACTGTTGAGTGTAACAGAAAGCATAAGCGCCGGTGAGAACGGTTCATTGACATATCGCAACGACTGGTTTGAGGCAACCATCAACGGACGTTTCAACTACAGCCATTCAGACAACAGCCAGCGTCAGGGCGGAAACGGCAATATGGATACATATACATTCAGTTACGGAGGCCGTGCCAATGCCCGTCTGCCATGGCGAAACCTTAATCTGGGAACAGATCTCACAATGCAAAGCCGTCGCGGATACAGTGGCGGGTATAACAGGAATGACCTTATCTGGAATGCTAATGCCTCTATCAGTTTCCTTAAGGGCAATGCAGGTACGCTCCAGATACAGTATTATGATATCCTGAATGATGAGAGTAATGTGAACCGTTCTGTATCAACTACAGGTCGTACCGATACCAAGAACAACAACATTCACAGTTACATTATGCTCCACTTTATACTGCGTGTGAATGTGTTCGGTAACCGTGCAGCGCGTCAGGAGATGCGTCAGCAGTCAAGAGCCATGATGGGTGGCGGCGGTATGCGCGGCGGATTCGGCGGTCCCGGTGGTGGTGGATTCGGCGGCAACGGCGGCAGTATGCGCGGCGGCGGTGGTCCCAGATAATTTATTTAAAGAAGGAGAAGTGGACTGAACCGTATTTTTTCAGGTCAGTGAAGCGTGGGTGTGAACTGAAATTGTTCTTGCTGCCATGCTCGAGTACAAATATGCCGTCAGGAGCAAGCAGGTCGTTGCCGAACACAAGGTCAGGGATATCAGCAAGGTTCTCCAACTGATAGGGAGGATCGGCAAAAATGAAATCAAACTGGGAGTTGCATGAACTGATGTATTTGAATACATCGGCCTTTATTGGCAGACAATGGTCTGTCTTGACAGAATCCATGACCTTGCATATAAAATTGTAGTGGGCCGGATCTTTTTCAATGCTTATCACGTTTGAGCATCCGCGTGACACAAGTTCTATGCTTATGCTGCCGGTCCCTGAGAACAGGTCCAGTGCCGATGCTCCCTCAAGGTCAATCCTGTTTGCCAGGATATTGAAGAGACTCTCTTTGGCAAAATCAGTGGTGGGACGTGCACTGAATGTTCTAGGCACGTCCCACCTTCTGTGTTTGTATATACCGCTTATTACGCGCAAGGTATCACTCCCAGTTACCTGAGTTGTTATCAACCTTCATGCCGGGATCACGTCCGCGATCGTCGCAATCCTCAAGAAGGTTTATGATCTCCTGCTCGTCCAGACCTCCAAGGTAGGTTACAAACGGAGTATAAGCGTAGAATGAGTTGGTAATCACACCAGACTTTGAGGTATCTGAAGCGGTTGCAAGTTCAAACTTGGCACCGTTTCCAAAAGGAACATAGCAGAGTGAATCAGGATCAATCTGTCCGTGATAGAGTGAGTCAACAAGGTCAACCCAAGCGGTGTCACGGCTGAACAGGAACTCCTTGCTGCCGTCTGCCAGAATCTTTACGAAACCTGCGTCAATAACTTTCTGCCACAGAGTATCAGCCTCAATCTTCTTTTTTGCTGCTTTTGAGCCGGTGAGAGTAGCGGCCAGTCTTTCTGCTGCTCTTGCCTTGTCATAGGTATCAAGAACCTTTCCCTCTGTCCAAAGTGCATCCATCTGGTCATCGGTCAGGTTACCGATTTTTCTGATGATAGGCAACTTGGCGCTCTTAACAAAAGCAATAAGAGTGTCAAAGTCATCACAATAGGTGCTGTGAGCGTGATTGTACTCAATCTGGGCATCTCTGATATCCAGAAGTCTGTTGATCACAGCCTTGTCACGTCTTCCCTTTTCATTTGCAAATCTGATAGGATCCATAATGCTCTCATAGAGAGTGTAAATCAGACCTATTGCACAAATCGCAAGAAGAATGTTTATGAATTTTTTCATATATGGGTGATTATTTATTTATTTCGCATCGCAAAAATAGAACAAATATCCGTATTTATCCATAAAACAACATTTTTTTGCTTTTCAGCATGAATATTCCCCCCATATTTGATGAAATTTTAGCCGAATTCCGCTTTGAGCCCACTCATGAGCAGGCAATAGCCATGAACCGTCTGGCTCAATTCGTTGATGATCCGGCTGCAAAAAGGGTGTTTCTGCTGAAAGGATACGCGGGTACGGGAAAAACCGCTATAGTCGGCGCTCTGGTCCGCTCAATGGTCAGACACAGACGCAGGGTTGTGCTTATGGCTCCCACGGGGCGGGCTGCCAAGGTCTTTTCAAACACATCGGGATTTCCGGCATGCACCATCCACAAAAAAATATACCGTCAGAAATCCATGCTTGATGCGGGCAGTTTCCAGTTGGACCGCAACATGCATGAGCATACCTTATTTCTGGTTGACGAGGCCTCAATGATATCCAATGAGGGCCTCTCCGGATCGACATTCGGAACCGGGCGCCTGCTTGATGACCTGATCAGTTATGTCTATTCTGGTGTTGACTGCCGCCTGCTGATGCTTGGGGATCAGGCTCAGTTGCCCCCGGTTGGTGAACATGAGAGTCCTGGACTGTCGGCCGGAATGTTGAGAGGCTATGGTCTTGAGGTATCGGAGTTCTGTCTGGAGAATGTCATGCGGCAGGAACATGAATCGGGTATTCTGTACAACGCCACGGTGCTGCGTAACTTTACCATCGATGCCACAGCCGCTGCAGGGTTCCGTTTCAGACTGGACGGGTTCAAGGATGTCGTAAAGATTTCAGGCAGCGAACTCATAGAGACTCTAAGCGGCTGTTACAGCCGTGACGGCATTGATGAGACTATGGTGCTGTGCCGTTCCAACAAGCGTGCCATAGTCTATAACAACGGTATCCGTAATGCCATACTTGACAGGGAGGATGAACTTAACCGCGGTGACAGCGTAATGATTGTCAAGAACAACTACTACTGGACTGAGCGTCTGGTGGCCGAGGAGGGGGCTGATTCTTACGCCAATATACCGTCATTCATTGCCAACGGTGACATTGCCGTGATACGCCGTGTACGCCGTGAGCGTGAACTGTACGGGTTCAGGTTTGAGGATGCGGTGCTCTCTTTTCCTGATTATGATGACCTGGAGATTGACGTGACCCTGCTGCTTGACACCCTGCACAGTGAGGCGCCTTCACTCACCCGTGAGGAGAGTGACAAACTGTTCAACAGCGTTATGGAGGATTATGCCGATGTTCCCTCAAAGAAAGAGAAAATGAAACTGCTGCGTGAGAACAGGTATTTCAATGCGCTGCAGATCAAATATGCATATGCCGTGACCTGCCATAAGGCTCAGGGCGGACAGTGGAAAAACATCTTTATTGACCAGGGGTACGTAACGCCTGAAATGCAGGATGAAGACTACTACCGCTGGCTCTACACAGCGCTTACACGCGCCACCCAAACCGTCTATCTGGTCAACTGGCCGGAATAAGAATCTGATTTAAGCCGGAGTTTTTGTATCTTCGCGTCCGTAACACAATAAATAATGACCAACAGTGTTTACATAATATGCGGGATAGTACTGCTGCTGATTTTTGTACTATACTATCTTGACAGGTGGAACAAGGCGCGCAGCGTCAGTGCCAGAGAGCCTGACAGGCAACCTGAGCCTGAAGTTCCCGCAGGCGAGTGCTGCGGCAAGCATGCGGTGTGTGAAAAGCAGAAACTGGCCGAAGCCCGTCTGCGCAGCAAGCAGTACTTTGATGACGAGGAACTGGACCGTTTCAAAGGCCGCAGCGCTGACTCATACAATGACAATGAGGTTGAGGAGTTCCGCTACGTGATGTACACCATGCAGCAGAATGAGGTAAGAGAATGGATGGAATGCCTTCAGGCCAGAGAGATAGAGTTGCCCGATGAACTAAAGGAGGAGTGTTACTCCATGATGAATGAGATAGACTGACAGGAATGAAAAGGTTTGGACTTGCCGGATACACCTGCGTTTTACTGTTGCTTATGGCGACGGCGGGATGCTCCACAAGCCACAACACACTCCTTTCACGTTATTACCAGGCCACAGTAACCAGATACAATGTCTATTTCAACGGCAATGAGGCATACAAAAAGGGGTATGACGCCCAAGAAAAGGGAAAGAAAGACAACTATCTTGAGATACTTGACCTGTATCCAATAAGCGATGAAAAGGTACGCAGCATAGGCGCATCGGACTTTGACCTTGCCATTCAAAAGGCTCAGAAAGGAATAAAACTGCACTCCATATCGGTCAAACCAAAAAAGAAAAAGAACAGCACCCCGAGCGAGTCTGAAAAACAGTGGCAGAACAAGAACGAGTACAACCCGTTCCTTTGGCATGCCTGGTTCCTGATGGCCGATGCCCAACGTCAGAAGGGTGATTTCATTGAGGCCGCCAGCACCTACTCCTACATAACCAAACTCTATTATGATGAACCTGAGATAGTAGCCGAGGCACAATATAAAATGGCTCAGTGCTACTCTGAGATGGACTGGAACTATGAGTCAGAGGAACTGTTCCAACGCTCCGGCCAGACCAAGACCAGCCTGGCCCGCCATCTGGATTACCAGGCCAGACTTGCATCGCACCTGCTCAAACAGGAGCGTTTTGAGGAGAGCATTCCGCCACTTGAGGAGGCAATAAAGCGTAAAGGAGTCAGCAAGACCGGACGCATACGTGAAAAATACCTGCTTGCACAACTCTACAAGACTACCGGCAGAAATGATGACGCCTACCGTATGTTCGGCAAGGTCATTCGCATGAGTCCGCCCTATGAGATAGAGTTCCATGCCCGCATACAGCAGACAGAGACCATGGCCCAGGGAGGCAACGTACGCAAGATCATGAAAAAGCTCAGGCGTATGGAGCGCAACCCCAACAATGAGGATAACCTTGACCAGATATACTATGCAATGGGCAATGTCCATCTGCTCAGAGGTGATACCGCCACTGCGCTCAAATGCTACAATGACGGAGTTGAAAAGTCTGAAAAATCAACCCCTGAAAAAGGCATTATTCTGCTCACAATGGCTGACCTCTATTGGAATATGGCCGATTATCCCAATGCATCAAGATGCTATTCAAAAGCGGTTGGAATGATCAGCACACGCCACAAGGAGTACAATACGGTAAAACTCAGGTCAGAGGTGCTTGAGGATCTGGTAAGATGCTCAGAAACCGTTAAACTGCAGGACAGCCTTCAATGGCTTGCCACTCTGCCTGAGGATGAACTCAACATTATCCTTGACAACGTGATTGAACTTGCCAAAGAAAAGCAGCGCCTTGAAGAGGAACGCCGCAAACAGGAGGCCAAGAATGAGGCCAATAAAGGCGCCGCAGCCCAGATGTCTGTCGGCAATGATGACAACCGGACATCGGGCGGATGGTATTTCTATAACACCAATGCTGTGGATCGGGGCAAAAAGGAGTTCGTAAAGCAATGGGGAGACCGTAAACTTGAAGACGACTGGCGCCGTTCCAACAAGACCATGCTGGCCCCGACCCCTGACCCTGCCGTATTTGCCGATGAAAACGGGACTGACGGAATGCTGTCTGATTCAATAATAGTGACAAATGATTCCGTTTCAGTATCAGAAATTGAAACAGATCCGTTCAAACGCGAATACTACATACAGCAGATTCCATATACTGATGAGGCCAGGAACAAGTCAGACCAACAGATTACAGCCGCCCTACTTGAACTGGGCATAATATACAAGGACAGGCTTAACGAGTATCCTGATGCAGAGAAATCACTGCTCCGCATAACCGATGACTACCCTGATGCCCAAGAGGCCGACAAAGCCATGTACAACCTCTATCTCATGTATTCCCTGTGGGGCAGGACGGTTCAGGCAGACAGTTGCCGCGCCCGCATGCAGCGGCTCTATCCTGAAAGTGACTACACCGTAATGGTTTGTGACCCCGACTATATTGACAACGCACGCTACGGCAAACACCGTGAGGACTCAATATATGCCGAATCATATGCCGCATTTACCAATGGCAACAGTTACCTGGTACGTCAGAATTGTGAGATATCGGCCACCAAATACCCCAAGGGACAGCACCGCGCAAAGTTCCTGTTCCTTGATGCCGCCCTTGACCTGCAGGATGGTGACACGGACTCATTCCTTGACAAACTCAAGGAGATTGTGAGCAAATATCCTAAAGATGAGATAAGCCAGTTTGCCGGACTTATTGCCCAGGGCATACAGAACGGAAAGATATTGCAGTCAACATCATTCGGCTCAATCTGGGACCGCCGCAACGGCACGGCTGAAAGCACCTCAAAGGCAGACAGTCTCAAGCCCAAGTTCAATGATGACCGGTATCAGCCGTTCCTGTTCGTGCTGGCCTACCCTGAAGGTGAACTGAACAGCAACCAACTGCTGTTTGAGGTTGCCAGGTACAACTTTACCAACTACATGATCCGCAACTTTGACATGGATTTCCAGAACGAGCAGGGTATAGGAATGCTCAAGGTCGGTGAGTTCATGAACTTTGACGAGGCGTTCGTATATTGCCGCAGTCTGTATGACGACCCTGATATGGCAGCCAAATTGAGCGGCATCAAAGCGGTGGTCATTTCACCCAAGAACCTGGAGATACTGTTAAAGCACTACAGTTTCAACGAGTATCAGGAGTTCTATGAGGAGAATTTCCTGAACATACCTGAATTTGAGATTGACGGAGCAACGCTGTTTGAAGAAATTGAATCAACTGACAATCAAGATGAGCAATAAAGTAGGAACACTTCTATGGGTCGATGATGAGATTGACCTGCTCAGGGCGCACATTATATTCCTTGAGAACAAGGGTTATGATGTGGACACCGTGACCAACGGCCACGACGCGCTTGACATGTGCCGCTCACGACAGTATGACCTGGTGCTGCTTGATGAGCACATGGTGGGCATGAGCGGTCTGGAGACTCTTCAGCGCATCAAGGAGATTGACCCCAACATCCCTGTGGTCATGGTCACCAAGAGTGAAGAGGAGAACATCATGGACCAGGCCATCGGCTCCAAGATTGCCGATTATCTTATCAAGCCGGTGCATCCCAACCAGATACTGCTGTCACTCAAAAAGAACATCCACAAACGTGACATTGTAACGGCAGAGACTGACCGCAACTACCAGCAGAACTTCGGCCGCCTGAGCATGCAGATAAATGACTCCCTTACTGCCGATGAATGGATTGAGGTTTACCGTCAGTTGGTCTATTGGGAGTTGGAACTGAAAGAGGCGGACAGTTCCATGCACGACATGCTCAAGATGCAGAAAAATGAGGCCAACGCCGCATTCGCCAAATTCATTAAGCGCAACTACATGGATTGGATGACTGACCGTGAAAAGAGTCCGGTCATGAGTCCGGACCTGTTCAAGAAATACATATTCCCGGCCCTTGACGGCGGTGAGAAACTGTTTCTGATTGTAATGGATAATTTCCGTTATGACCAGTGGCGTGTACTGTCGGCAGAACTTGCCGAACTGTTCACCTTTGATGAGCAACTGTACTACAGCATACTGCCCACGGCGACCCAATACTCACGCAATGCCATATTCTCAGGTCTTATGCCTGAGCAGATAAGCCGTATGTTCCCTGACCTATGGGTTGATGAGGACTCCGAGGAGGGCAAGAACCTGAATGAGGCCCCGCTTATCCAGACCCACCTGGACCGTTACCGCCGCAAGAACACCTTCTCATACAATAAGGTCAATGACTCCGCCGCAGCCGACAAACTGCTCAGCCAGTTCAACAATCTGCTCCAGAATGACCTGAACGTGGTGGTGGTCAACTTTATTGATATACTCTCACATGCCAAGACAGACTCCCGCATGATGCGTGAACTGGCCAATGATGAGGCTGCCTACCGCAGTCTGATACTCTCATGGTTCCGCCACTCATCGGTACGCGAACTGTTCCGCTCCATGGCTGCCACAGGCCGCAAGGTTATGATAACCACTGACCACGGCAGCATTCTTGTCAACCATGCAGTCAAGATAGCGGGTGACCGTTCCACCAACACCAACCTGCGCTACAAACTGGGCAAGAACCTTGGTTTCAATCCCAAGGATGTGTTTGAGATCACAGAGCCGCTCAAGGCCCACCTGCCCTCACCCAACGTGAGCACATCATACATATTCTGCACTGAGGCCGATTACTTTGTCTATCAGAACAACTTCAACAGTTACGCATCGTTCTACAAGGAGACCTTCCAACACGGAGGTGTATCACTTGAGGAGATGATAATACCATTCATAACCCTTAACCCCAAGAAGAAACAATGAGCACAATAACCATATCCAGCCTTGACACCATTCAGGAGAGTGCCAAGGAGTTTGTACGCCAGATGGGCGATGATACAGTATTTGCATTCTACGGCAAGATGGGCGCCGGCAAGACCACATTCATCAAGGCCCTGTGCAAGGAACTGGGCGTTGAGGATGAGGTGAACTCCCCCACATTCGCCATAATCAACGAGTACCGCTCAGCAACCACGGCTGAACTTATTTACCACTTTGATTTCTACCGCATCAAGAAACTTGAGGAGGTCTATGACCTGGGTTATGAGGATTATTTCTACAGCGGCGCCCTCTGCTTTATAGAGTGGCCTGAACTGGTTGAGGAACTGCTCCCCCTGGACGCAAAAAAAGTGACCATCACTGAGAACAGTGACGGCACCCGCACAATTACGCTCTGATGTCCGCATTAGGGACGGTTCCTTCCGCGGACGTTTTTTCAAAATG
>JAFZKA010000102.1 GCA_017551925.1 Bacteroidaceae bacterium
AGCGGCATGCAAAGTTAGAACAATAATTTTGATATATAATTAATTTTTTTAAATAATTTGCATACAATCGTATAAAACCGTATAAAAATGTCAATTTTTTGCGGCATCACGGTCACGTATCTCAACGCGACGAATCTTTCCACTGATAGTTTTGGGCAGTTCATCGACAAACTCGACTACACGCGGATACTTGTATGGAGCCGAAACCTTCTTGACATGGTTCTGTATATCCTTGATGAGAGCCTCCTTGTCAGGGTAGTCACGATATTCCTTGGCCAGGATTATGGTAGCCTTGACCACCTGTCCGCGAACATCATCGGGAACACCGGTAACAGCGCACTCAACAACAGCAGGATGTGTCATAAGGGCGCTCTCAACCTCAAACGGTCCTATACGGTAACCTGAACTCTTGATTACATCATCAGTACGGCCCACAAACCAGTAGTAACCGTCGCTGTCACGCCAGGCCACATCGCCGGTATGGTATATACCGTTGTCATGTACCGTCTTGGTCAGTTCAGGGTTATGATAGTATTCCTCAAACAGGCCTAAAGGTATGCGCTTGTCAGTATGAAGTATTATCTCACCGCTTTCACCGTCTTCGGCTGAACGGCCGTCACCAGTAAGCAGATCCATATCGTAAGCCGGATTTGGTACGCCCAGTGAACCCGGTTTGGGTTTCATCCAAGGGAATGTACCGATGGTCATGGTTGTCTCAGTCTGTCCGAATCCCTCATGTATATCCAGACCGGTATGCTCTTTCCAGAACTCGAATACGCTTGGATTGAGGGGCTCACCTGCAGTAGTGCAGTATTTGAGAGCGCTCAGGTCATAAAGTGAAAGGTCCTCACGTATAAGATAACGGTATATGGTGGGAGGTGCGCAGAATGATGTAACCTTGTATTTGGCCATGGCCTCCAGTATGTTTGCGGGGGTGAACTTTTCATGGTCATAAACGAATACCGCTGCCCCTGACAGCCACTGACCGTAAAGTTTGCCCCATACAGCCTTACCCCAACCGGTATCGGCAACTGTAAGATGCAGGCTGTTCTCATTGACATTATGCCAGTACTTGGCGGTTACAATGTGTCCCAACGGATAGAGGAAATTGTGGGCAACCATCTTGGGGTTACCGCTTGAACCTGATGTAAAGTAAAGCAGTGAAATGTCATGATTGTCATTGACATGTGCAGGACGCACAAATTCAGGAGCGTTCTTCATGCCTTCATCCATGCTGAGCCACCCGTCCTTATTGTATGAACCTGTTGCCACAAGAACCTTTACTGTGGGTGAATCCTTGAGACAGTCATTCACATGCTGTATCATAATGGGCTCATCGGCACAGACAATCATCTTTATCTTGGCGGAGTTGGCTCTATAAATAAGGTCTTTAGGAGTGAGCAGGTGGGTAGCGGGTATAGCCACAGCACCTATCTTGTGCAGAGCCACGATTGAGAACCAGAACTCGATACGGCGCTTGAGCATCATCATTACGCAATCGCCGTGACCTATGCCAAGACTCTGGTAGAATGATGCCACCTGGTCACTCTTGCGTTTCATATCGGCAAAAGTATAACGCTGTTCCTTTCCCTCATCATTGGTCCAGAGCAGAGCCAGTTTGTCTGGATTGGTCCTGGCCCACTCGTCAACAACGTCATAGCCGAAATTGAAATTGTCAGGTACTATTATCTTGAAATTCTTCTGGAAATCCTCAAGAGAGTCAAACTCAACTTTCTGTAAATATTTTTCTAGCATTGTATAATCAGAATATGATTGCAAGGAATCTGGCAGGCTCACCATTGAGTGCCCTCATTCCGTGCGGCTGTGTCGAATCAAAGTATATACTGTCACCGGGATTCAGGATAAGATCCTTTCCGCCTATGCTCAAAAAGAGCGTACCTTTAAGCACCAGGTTGAACTCCTGACCCTCATGTGAATTCAGGTGCATCTCGCTCTCCATCTTGGGATCAACGGTAACGATGAAAGGTGAAGCCTTGGCGTGCTTGAATCCCATGGCCAGAGCCTGATATTTATAGGCTTTCTGTCTCTCGATAACGGGCCCTTTGCCCTTGCGGACCAACCAGTAACTGCTCATGTTGGGAGCATCGCCTGAAAAGAGTTCCAACGGTTCAACGCCCAATACGTTAGCAGCGTTGCACAGAAAGTTCATGGGGATATCAGACTCTCCTGACTCATATTGTCTCAACTCATCGGGAGTGATGCCGCACTTTGAAGCCACATCCTCAACGGTCATGTCAAGGTCTTCACGCAACCCGCGGAGACGCATGGCCATCTGCTTTATTTGTTCGTTAATTTCCATATCAAATCACTTCTATTCCCTTTTCCTCGCAAAGCTTAAGGCTAAGTTCGCGAAGCTTGAATTTCTGAATCTTTCCGCTGCCTGTAAGCGGGTATTCCTTTACAAAGAATACATATTTGGGTATCTTGTAACGGGCTATCTTGCCGCGGCACCAGTCACGCACCTCATCCTCTGTAAGTTTGGCACCGTCATCAAGAATGATGAATGCGCCAACCTCCTCACCGTATTTCTTGGAGGGCACGCCGGCAACCTGTACATCACGTACGCCAGGCAGATGGTAGAGGAACTCCTCAATCTCACGCGGATAGATATTTTCACCGCCACGTATAATCATATCCTTGATACGGCCTGTAATACGGTAGTTGCCGTTCTCATCCATGACACCAAGGTCACCGGAGTGAAGATAGCCGTTCTCATCAATAACCTCAGCCGTTGCAGTAGGATTCTTATAGTAACCCTTCATCACGTTGAAGCCCTTGCAGCACATCTCGCCCTGAGTACCTACCGGAACCTCCTTGTTGGTCTCGGGATCCAGCACCTTGACATCGACAAACTCATAGTCGCGACCTACAGTAGTGTAACGCACCTCATCGGGATCATCTATGCGGGTCTGGCTCATACCGGGTGAAGACTCGGTCAAGCCATATACGCTTGTCACGTGCAGATACATCTTCTCCTCAACTTTGCGCATAAGTTCTATCGGGCAGAGAGAACCGGCCATGATACCTGTACGCAGGCATGACAGGTCAAACATGTCAAACATGGGGTGATTCAGTTCTGCAATGAACATGGTAGGCACACCATACAGAGCCGTGCAACGCTCCTTGTGGACCGATGCCAGAGTAACCAGCGGGTCAAAGCGCTCCACCAGCACCTCAGTACAACCGTGTGTAAGGCAGTTCATGGTGGCCAGCACCACGCCGAAACAGTGGAACAGAGGCACACATACGCAGAGTTTGTCATCCTGGGTGAATTTCATATGCTCACCTGTCAGGAAACCGTCATTTGCAATATTGTAATGGGTAAGCATTACTCCCTTGGGGAATCCTGTAGTACCCGACGTGTATTGCATGTTCACAACATCGTGACAGTTCACTGACTTGCGCAGACGCATGAACTCATCATCATCAGTATTCTCACCCAGAAGCAGAATCTCAGCAGTGTTATACATACCGCGATACTTCTCCTGGCCTATGTAAACCACGTTCTTGAGTTTTGGAAAACGCTTGCTCTCCAGGTGTCCGCGCTGGCATTCACGCAACTCGGGCAGCATGGTGTAAGCCATATCCACGTAGTTGCTCTCCCATGTGCCGTCTGTAAGGCAGAGGGTGTGCATATCGGAGTCCTTGCACAGATACTCCAACTCATTCTGCTTGTAGTTGGTGTTTACCGTGATACATACGGCACCGATCTTGGCGCAGGCATACAGGAACGTAAGCCAGTCAGGCACGTTCTGAGCCCACAGACCCACATGAGTACCCTTGGTAACACCAATTGCTATCAGGCCGCGTGCCATGTCATCAACCCTCTCGTTGAACTGTTTCCAGGTAAAACGCAGGTCACGGTCTGAATAGACTATATATTCCTTATCGGGAGAAACCTGAGCCCAATGCTCCAGCCAGTCTCCCAAGGTTCTTTCTGATAACTGATACATCTTTCAGATTAAATTGGAGTATAGACAACTGCAAGGATACGGGCTTTCTGGCCATTATATCCGTGCACATGGTGTTTCACGATTGAATCATAATAGATGCTGTCACCTTTTTCAAGTACGTAGGTGGTCTTGCCGTAGTTGATCTCAACCTGACCCTCAAGTACATAGATGAACTCCTCACCCTCATGGGTCGAGAGATCGAATTTGGGATTCTCATCAGGCAGGATATCTATTACGAAAGGCTCCAGATGACGGTTGTCCTTTCCGTCAGAAAGAGAATGGTAAATCATATTCTCATGACCGCCCGATGCATGATTTGAGAACCTGACGCTCTCGTGTTCCTCCTCGGCGCGGCTTACCACTGCGCCTACGCTCTGCTGGTCATCCAGGAAAGTACCTAGTCGTACGCCCAGGACACGGGCTATCTTGATCAGGGGAGCCAGACCCGGCAGCGGGCCATCCTCTTCAATAGCCTTAACTTGTTCCAAAGGCAACTGTGCGCGCTCGGCCAGCACCTCAATCTCCATCTGTTTTGATTCCCTAAGGGAGCGGATTTTCTTTCCGACTGGTACTTTAGTATTCATAAATTCTGCAATATTATACGGAATATTCCGTTTCAACCGGCAAAATTACAAAAAGCCTCTGAAATGAGCGCATTTAAGCACATAATACTTGTTGAAAAACATTGTAAAATTATTATTTTTAAACAATGTGGAATCAACCTTTTTCATTATCTTTGTATGCTTTTGAAAACATAGAAAATGACAGACGAAATCACAAACGGACAGGCCAATTATTCCGCGCAGAACATACAGGTTCTGGAGGGTCTTGAAGCAGTGCGCAAACGCCCTGCAATGTATATTGGTGACATCAGCGAAAAAGGTCTGCACCACTTGGTATATGAGGTAGTTGACAACTCCATTGACGAGTCAATGGCCGGTTACTGTACACACATTGAGGTAGCCATAAACAAAGACGGCTCCATAACCGTTCAGGATAACGGCCGAGGCATCCCCGTTGACATGCACCCCAAAGAGCACAAATCAGCATTGGAGGTCGTAATGACCGTGCTCCATGCCGGCGGCAAGTTTGACAAGGGCTCATACAAGGTTTCAGGCGGTCTGCACGGTGTAGGCGTATCATGCGTAAACGCCCTTTCCACCAAAATGATTACCGAGGTGTTCCGTGACGGTAAGATCTATCGCCAGGAGTACGCATGCGGCAAGCCCGTTACCGGTGTAGAGTGCGTAGGCACAACCGATATCAACGGTACCCGCCAGACATTCTGGCCCGACGGTTCAATATTCACTACCACAGAGTACAAATATGATATCCTGGCTGCCCGTCTGCATGAACTTGCATTCCTGAATGCAGGACTCCGCATCTCCCTGACTGACTACCGTGTCATTGAAGAGGGTGAACCCAAAAAGGATACATATTTCTCAAACGAGGGCCTCAAGGAGTTCGTCTCATACATAGATGAGAACCGCGTACATCTTATCCAGGAGCCCATCTACCTGAACACTGAGAAACAGGGCGTACCCATTGAGGTAGCCATCCTGTACAACACAGAGTACAAGGAGACCATCCGTTCATTCGTAAACAACATCAACACGATAGAGGGCGGTACTCACCTGGTCGGTTTCCGCACCGCGCTCACCCGCACCCTCAAGAAATATGCCGATGACAACAAGTTCCTTGAAAAGGCCAAGGTAGAGATTGAGGGTGAGGATTTCCGTGAAGGTCTTACAGCCGTCATCTCAGTCAAGGTTTCAGAACCTCAGTTTGAGGGTCAGACCAAGACAAAACTTGGTAACTCAGAGGTTGCAGGTGCCGTACAGCAGGCTGTAGGTGAGGCTCTCACATTCTATCTTGAGGAGCACCCCAAAGAGGCCAAACTGATTGTTGACAAGGTTATCCTGGCAGCCCAGGCACGTGTAGCAGCTCGCAAGGCACGCGAGAGCGTGCAGCGCAAGAGCCCGCTTTCAGGCAGCGGACTCCCCGGCAAACTGGCAGACTGCTCTGACAAGGATCCCGCCAACTGTGAACTCTTTATCGTTGAGGGTGACTCTGCAGGCGGCAGCGCCAAGCAGGGTCGCGACCGTCACACCCAGGCTATCCTGCCTATCCGCGGTAAGATATTCAACGTGGAGCGCGTAATGTGGCACAAGGCCTTTGACCATGAAGAGGTAAACAACATCATTCAGGCCCTGGGCGTACGCTTCGGCCTCAACCCCGATGACTCCAAGGCTGCCAACTATGACAAACTGCGCTACTACAAGGTAATAATAATGACCGATGCCGATGTCGACGGTTCACATATCGACACCCTCATAATGACACTGTTCTTCCGCTATATGCCTGAACTCATTGAAAACGGTCATCTCTACATAGCCACCCCGCCCCTCTACCTCTGCACAAAGGGTAAGGTCAAGGAGTTCTGCTATGATGACGTTCAGCGCCAGCGCTTCATTGACCAGTACGGCGGCGGACTTGAGCAGAACATCATTACCCAGCGATACAAAGGTCTGGGTGAGATGAACCCTGAGCAACTGTGGGAAACCACCATGAATCCTGAGAACCGCCTGCTCAAGCAGGTTCACATTCAGGATGCTGCCGAGGCTGACCGCATATTCTCCATGCTCATGGGTGAGGACGTCGGCACACGCCGCGAATTCATTGAGCGCAACGCCACGTACGCCAACATTGACGCTTGACACAATAGGGACGGTTCCTTCTGTGTAAATAAAAAACGTCCAGATTGAAAACCCGGACGAAATCAAATTGACACAGAAGGAACCGTCCCTATTGTGTTACGCGAGCTTAGCGATGTGAGCGCAGAGCTTTGACTTGAGGTTAGCGGCCTTGTTCTTGTGAATGAGCTTGGTCTTGGCCAGCTTGTCAAGCAACTTCTGAACCTTGGGATAGGTTGCAACAGCCTCCTCCTTGTTGGTCATAGCGCGAAGCTGACGAACTGAATTACGCATGGTCTTTGCATAATAACGGTTGTGAAGTCTTCTCTTCTCGCTCTTTCTGATAGCCTTCAAGGCTGATTTGTGGTTTGCCATTATAAATCTGTTTTTTATTGTTTCAATTAGTAGCGCGTATGAGAGTCGAACTCATCTTGCAAGAATGAAAATCTTGAGTACTAGCCGATATACGAACGCGCCATCCTTTTTGGTAAGCCTCGAGAGGCTGCCCTATAAAGCGGATGCAAAAGTAGTTACATTTTTCCAAACCACAAACAATCTCCCAGAATTTTTTAGAATATTAAAAGGTTTCGCTACCGATTGCCATTATTGACTATTTTTGCATACATAAACGTACAACTGCAATGTATATACCCGAAAAAGGTATAATGATAGGAGCAGTCCGTCACAATGACAGGACCAGCATAGCGCATATATTCACAAGCGCCCACGGCATGGTCCCGTTCATATGGTTCATGTCAGGCAGCAGCCGGAATGTGAGCCGGAACACCCTGTTGCAGCCCCTTACCCAACTGGAGTTCCAGGCTGAGTATGTACCCACAGAATCGCTGCAACACATCAAAGAGATAAAGAACTGCGCGCCATACAGGGATATTCCGCGCAATCCTCTGAAAAGCGCCATAGCGCTGTTCCTCTCAGAGTTCCTCACATATGCACTAAAAGGTGAACAGGACAACACTCCCCTGTTCAATTATCTGTCCGAATCTCTTGAATGGTTTGATGCAGCCCCACAGGGCAGTTACGCAAACTTTCACATTGCATTCATGATTGGCATTGCCGCATATACAGGCATCTGCCCTAATGCCGATGATTACTGTCCGGGCTACGTCCTTGATTTGAGAGAGGGCTGTTTCAGTGCACTGAAACCCAAGCATACGGAATGGCTTGACCCCGAACTTTCATACAAACTGCACCTGCTTATGACATCAGGCTTTGACGGAATCAAAGACGCACCCCTGACCGGTCAGGAGCGCGTCATTCTGTTGCATGCTTTGAACAACTGGTTCAGGTTGCACGTACCGGCTTTTCCGATACTCAAGTCAATTGAAGTCCTTGAAACAGTGTTCGATTAATAATCTGTTCCAAGAGATTCTAAGCCCTCAAGGCCTTGATCTCATTGAGGTTGGTCAGATTACGCAGATATGTTGGCGATGACTCCAAAGCGTCAATCAGCGCATCATTGTCAAGATCCGAGTCTGACATATCATAAAAATAGAGCTGTTTCTTGTCAACACGGTCGCCATAAATATCCTTGATTACGCGATCCGTCTCCTCCTCATCATCCATCATAGGAATGCTCTCCATTCCGAATCCGGTGGCAAGAACGGTAATCTTGACTTCATCAGTCAGGGTATCGTCATTGGCAAGGCCCCAGATAACCTCAATATTCTTATCTTCAAACTTGTCCATAAAGTGGCGAACCTCATTCATCTCATCAAGCATCAACTGATGCTCAGCCTGGGTGCTCTGATAGATGTTGAAAAGGATTTTCTTGGCCCTGTGAATGTCATTGTTGTACAGTAACGGTGATTTGAGCGCAGAATCAAACGCTGTGTTCACGCGGTTCTCACCCTTGGCTATACCTGTACTCATTATTGCCACACCGCCGTTGCTCAATATCTTCTTGACATCACGGAAATCAAGGTTTATTATACCACGGCAGGTGATAAGTTCGGCAATGCTCTTGGTGGCAGTGGTCAATGTCTCATCAACATGCTTGAATCCGGTGGCCACACTCTTGTCAGGATATATATCCAACAGTTTCTCATTACTGATTACCAGCAAGGCATCAACATACTGTGACATATCCCTGACACCCTTGAGCGCCTGCTTGATCTTGGGACGCATCTCAAATTTGAACGGGATGGTCACAATACCCACGGTCAATATTCCGCACTCCCTGGCACAACGGGCAATCACAGGAGCCGCGCCTGTGCCGGTACCGCCACCCATACCGGCTGTTATGAACACCATCTTGGTGTCATCCCTGAACTGAGATTTGATGTCATCAATGCTCTCCTCGGCAGCCTTACGGGCAACCTCAGGATCATTACCTGCTCCCAAACCATTGGTAGTCTGCTTGCCGAGTTGGAGTTTGATTGGTATGTCAGAATCGGCAAGAGCCTGCTGGTCAGTATTGGCAATGACAAACACCACATCATGAATACCCTCACGATACATGTTCTTGACAGCATTGCCTCCGCCGCCACCTACACCGATGACTTTGATTATCTTGCGTGACTCGGTCGGAAAATCAAACGGAAGGATCTTATTCTCCTCAAAATCTTTTATATCCTGGTTCATAGACGTTATCTTTTAAGGTCTGTTATCGGTATTATTTTCTCTATGTTCTTTGTCCTCAGTGTCATCAAAGAAATTCTCACTCATATTCATGAGACTCTCGTACCAGCGCTTGAATACGTTGTTTTTCTTCTTTCCACCTCTGGGTGACTCTTCTTCTTTCCTGGCCTCCTCTTCATTCCTGACAGACTCAACCTCGGCCTGTCTGCGTTCCTCCTGTTCCTTGCGGTCACGTACCTCCTGGGCACTCTCGCCCTCTTCAGTGAACAGGCTTTGCTGGACTACCTTGTTCTGGTCTTCGGGAGCGATATTCTCTATGGCATCCATCTTGGGCAGTTCACAGCAGTTCACATCACCCTTTGCCAGGACTGAAAGCAATGATAACTGTGAACCGTCACCACGTTTCCATCGGGGTTCATTCCATACGACACCGCACTTTGGTTCAGTTACCAGACGCGGTTTGCGCATGGACGGCATCATATCTATGAACACCTTGTCCAACTGGCGCAACTGCGAACCGCCGCCCGTCAGAACAATACCTGCATAGAGCACTTCAGAGTAACCTGACGCCTTAATCTGGGCACACACATTGCGGACTATCTCCTCATTGCGGGCTTCAATAATGTCACCTATATATTTCAGAGTAACCTTACGGTCATTCAATGTAATGGTTTCACCGGTATCCTGACTGCCTATCAGATTACAGAGTCCGTAGGCGCACTTTATCTGTTCAGCCTGCTCCGGCTCAATTTTCAGTATGACTGACAGGTCACGTGTAATGAGAGCGCTGCCCAGAGGTATGACACGCAGATAACGCAGCATTCCGTTTTTATAGACCGACACGGTAGTCGTATCAGCGCCGTAATCCACCAGGGCGCATCCCTGCATACGGTCATCATCGGTCAGAACGGCATCGGCCTGAACCATTGGAGCCACATATCCGTCAACAATCTCAACCTGAGCGGTTACAAAACACTGACCGATATAGTCAGCAACCTGTTTCTTGAGCAGGATATTCAGGTAATTGCCCTCAAGTGAACGGCAGGCCACGCCCATAGGATCAGTTTCAGTGCTGCGTTTGTTGTCAACCACATACTCCTGTGACTCCTGGAAAAGATTGACATAACCTTCATACTCTATCTCACTGCACTGTTGGAACATGTCGTCAATCACCTCCTGACTGACCACGGTCTCCTCTTCAAAATTATGTTCCACTCTGCTGATGGCAGACTTAAGTCCTTTGGCATTGTAGCCCACATAAACCTTTTCAATCTTGGTTGAAAGGATTGAATCAAGCCTGCCTACCACATCGGCAATCGCATTTGCCGTCTTGTCCAGATTATAAACAGCACCATGGCGGATACATGATGACGACGGAACCCATGCGTATGCCATGACTCTTAACGAGCCGTCATACTGTATCTGTCCCGCCACACCTGAAATCTTGGATGATCCAAGTTCAATAGCAACAATAGTTTTGTCCGTTTCCATTTATCTCATTTTCGTTTTTTACATACAACCTGATTCTCATAAGCGACACTGACAGAGCGGTAACTGTTCCAGCCGATGTTGTCAAGACCGTTGTGATAGAAATTCATCAGACGTTCCAGTTTGTCCTCAACATTATCGGCAGTCCCCAGAATGAGCAGATGATCACCAACCCTGGGCACCAGCCGTATCTCGCCCTCCTTTGTCACATCAATCTGTTCAACCTGAGCCTTCCAGAACTCTGAACAGTCTATGGCATGGACCACTTTGAGCAGGTCATCGGCTGCAAAACGCCTGTCAATGTATCCGGTTGCCACCGGCAACTGTACCGCCAATGAATGCTGTGTCAGTATTTCACCGTGGCTGTCAACATAGAAATCCTGTCCACGATTGTTCAGCACACGCACCAGAGGTACCTTGCTTGACAGGTTTATCCTGATCCTGTTGCCTCCGGTCTTGTAGCATTGCGCACTGCCCACAAGGGGATGAGTTACAAGTATATTCTCAATCGTCTCAACATTGATTGCATCCAACGGCATACCTATCGGATCAACCGAATGTTCCTGGAGCAGTGAAAGGATCATATCCTCATCAATAAGGTCAAAGTGGAGACTGTCCACAATGTTCAGGTCAACACCCTGACACAGGCGGACATCCTCATGTCTGTCAGTCATTGCAATGGCAGAGAATGCAATATAACCGACCAGCAGGAACAGTGACAATATGAGGAGAATCCTTTTCATCATTTGCCCTTTATTATTTCAGTTACAGTATCGACATAATCCTCAAGGTCACCTGCGCCCAATGTAACCAGCACCTGAACTCCGTCACTGATTGACCTGACAGTCTCAGGTACCTGATTCTTTGAAATGATACCTTTGCAGATGCCCGGTTTCATGCTGTCAGCCAAAAGCTGGCTTGTCACTCCCGGAATGGGTTGCTCACGTGCCGGATATATCTCCAGCAGCCACACCTCATCAAACAATGAGAGACTGTCGGCAAACTCATTGTAGAAATCTCTGGTTCGTGTATAAAGATGCGGCTGGAATATGCACGTTATCTTACGGTCAGCATAGAGTTTGCGCAATGAAAGAGCACACTGACGGATTTCCTCGGGATGATGGGCATAATCACTCAGATAAACCTTATCAGCCGTTTTTACATGGAAATCAAAACGGCGGTCACATCCGCGGAAAGCGGCAATGCGCTCACGTATAACATCATCCGATGCACCGCTCAACTGAGCCATAGCCATAGCAGCCACAGCATTCTCAACATTGATGGGAATTGGTACGCCAAGTTCAACATCGGCAATGCTGCCCAACGGGGAGACATAATCAAACTTCAGTTCGCCGTTGCCTATCCTGATATTGGCGGCATGGAAATAGCCCTCATCCAGACCGTAAGTATAAAGATTTACGCCATTCTGCAGTTGGGGTATCAGTTTTTCCTCCAGACCCACATGCAGTATCAGGTCACCGCCGGGCTTGATCAGTGACGTGTATTTGCGGAAACTCTCCACATATGCCTCATAAGTGCCGTAAATATCCAGATGGTCGGCATCAATAGCGGTTATGACTGAACGCAAGGGCGTGAGATGATGGAACGAACGGTCAAACTCATCGGCCTCAATAACCACATTACGGCTACGGTTGCTCATCATCAGGTTGCTGCCTATGTTCTTGAGAATACCGCCAAGGAATGCGTTGCAACCCTCCGGAGTACCGTCAAGGATATATGCTGTCATTGATGAGGTAGTGGTCTTGCCGTGTGTTCCTGCCACGCAAAGGCCATCCAGAGAACGCGTCAGTGTACCCAGCACCTGAGCACGTTTCTGCACGTCAAAGCAATGAATGTTGAACCAGCGCAGTATCCTGTTATCGGCAGGTATAGCCGGCGTATATACCACCAATGTAGATGAAGAATCCTTGAAGCACTCATCCACCTTATTCACATCATCCTCAAAACCGATCCTGGCTCCCTCCTTTATAAGAGCCGATGTCAGTTCTGTCGATGTCTTGTCATAACCGCCCACATTGCATCCGCGGTTCAGGAAATAGCGGACCAGGGCACTCATGCCTATACCTCCGGCACCTACAAAATAGACAGACCTGATATCATCCAATTTTAGCGGTCCAAGTCCGTAACCGGCCAGTTTGAGTACCTCATGTGCAATAACCTCGGCCGAATCATACATTGCCAGTTTGAGAATGTTCTCATGCAACTGCTCCAGGCGCGTTTCATCCTTTACCAGATCAACGGCAGCAGGAATCAGTTCCTTACGGGCATCAACATCACGAATATGGATGGCTGCATCCTTATCGGCCAGCGCCAGTGCATTCTTGGTCTGATGATCCTCGGCTACATTGGGTGACGGTACCAGAATAACCGGTTTGCCCAACAGACATAACTCTGATATGGTACCTGCGCCGGCACGTGATATTACAAGATCAGCGGCTGCGTAAGCCTGATCCATATCCTGTACAAATTCAGTGGGATACAGATTCTTGACTTTTGGCTGTTCTGCAAGACGCTGTTTCATCTCATCATAATAGAACTTTCCGGTCTGCCACACAAACTGGACATCATCAGACATACGTATCAGGTCCAGATTGTTCATGACACTCTCATTCAAGGTACGTGCACCAAGGCTGCCGCCCACAATAAGCACAATCCGTTTTGACGGATTCAGTCCCATCTTTCGGGCTGCTTCACTGCGTTTCAGACTGCCCTGTGCTAGATTCGGACGAACCGGATTACCGGTCTTCAAAATTTTGTCAGCCGGGAAGAACCGGTCCATTCCGTCATAAGCCACACATATCCGGGCTGCTTTCTTGGCCAGGATCTTGTTGGTAACGCCGGCATATGAGTTCTGTTCCTGAATAAGCGTGGGTATTCCCATCTTGCCTGCAATACGTAACGTAGGACCGCTGGCATATCCGCCCACCCCTACTGCAACCATAGGCTTGAACTGACGTATAATCCTGCGTGCCATAGCCTGGCTGCGTATTATCTTGAACAGGACAGCGATGTTCTTAAGCGGGTTCTTACGGTCAAAACCGCATATAGGCAACCCTTTTATCTCAAAACCGGCAGCCGGAACACGCTGCATCTCCATGCGTCCCTGAGCCCCCACAAAAAGAATCTCGGCCTCAGGATTCAGTGCCTTAATGGCATGAGCGATTGAAATGGCCGGAAAGATGTGTCCTCCCGTTCCGCCACCACTGATTATTATTCTGGGTTTTGCTTCCATATGCTTTAATTTGTTTTTTCATCAAATGATTCATCACCTTCAATAGGTGCGGGAATATCTGCATCCATGCCAAGCACCTGCTCGCCACGCTCCTCCTTGTCAAGAGCATTGCTTATGCCCAGGAGCATGCCCAAACAGAAACTTGTCATCAGGACCGATGTTCCACCTTTGCTGATCAACGGCAACGGCTGACCCGTAACAGGGAACAGACCCACAGCCACAGACATGTTAATGAATGCCTGCAGGCCGAGCAGCATACCCAAGCCCATGGCAAGGAACGCAGGATATTTCTCTTTGCACCGCTTGGCTATCCGCCCTACCCTGAACAGCAGTATCATATAAACCAGCATGACCACAATACCGCCGGCCATACCCAGTTCTTCAATTATAATTGCATAGATAAAGTCACAACTGGCCTCCTGCAGATAATCACGTTCAACAGAGTTGCCGGGACCTTTGCCAAGAATGTTGCTGCTGGCAATCGCTATGTTGGCGTGCGTCTCCTGAGGTTTTTCAGGAGCAACCAGCAACGCATATTCAAGTGCGGTTGGCGTACCCTCACTGCCCGGCTGGAAGAAATCCTGCAATCTGGCCTGCCATGTAGTGGCACGTGAAGGTATTATCTTGGAATCACGTATGGTCTGCGCCGGAACAAACAGCAGTATCACCACTGCCACAATGCCCGCTGCGGCAAATACGCCGGTCAACGCAAGCATACGCCGCCACGCTATGCCTCCCAATATCATCATTACGAATATTACACCTGCCAACAGTACTGCTGTTGAAAGGTTCTCACCTACAATCAGCAGGCATACCAATCCGGTCAGAGCCAATATTTTCCAGAAAGTATTAATCTGGCTCAGTTCATCATCGGGCTTGAGTTTTGAAAGCCAGTATGCAACAGACATTATTACTGCAATCTTTCCTAACTCTGAGGGCTGCAACTGGAAGAAACCCATATTGATCCATCGTTCGGCACCCGATGAACTGGCACTCTGTATCGATAGGTAGGCCAGCAGAAGAACCGACACCGGCACAAGCAGCACCGGGAAGAGCCGATACCATTTGTAGTGCAGCAGATGCAGCAAATACATCAGCCCCAAGCCCATGCCAAGATGTATGGTGTGAGATATGATGGGAGTAAGGAAACTGCTCTTGCCGAACGTAAGACGGCTGCTGGCGCTGAACACCTCAATGAGTGAGATGCAGCACAGTATAACCACCATCGCCCAGATAGTGCGGTCACCGCTGAGCAGCAGCAGTCTGCGTTTTGGTTTCTCCTCTGTCTCCTCCATTTCTGTCATATTTTACAGTGCCCTTACACATGCCTTGAACTGCTCGCCACGGTCCTCATAACTCTTGAACAGGTCAAAACTTGCGCAGCAGGGGCTCAACAATACTATTTCACCCTTATGGGCCATCTTATAAGCGGCATTGACGGCATCTTTCATTGACTGGACATCGGCTACAGGAAGTCCGAATCCGTCAAAGAAGCCGTGCAGTTTCTCATTGTGCAGACCCATATAGACCAGACCGCAGCACTTTTCACGTACCAGGTCAGCAATCTCATTGTAGTCATTACCCTTGTCCTTGCCACCCAGAATGAGCACGCACTTGACAGGCATGCTCTGCAGGGCATACCAGCAACTGTTCACGTTGGTGGCCTTGGAATCATTTATAAAGTCAATGCCGTTCACTCTGGTCACGCGCTCCAGACGGTGCTCCACACCCTGGAATGTCTGCAAAGCCTTGCGTATGGTTTCACTCTTGATACCTGCTATGTTTGCCGATATACCGGCGGCCATGGAGTTGTACAGGTTATGCTTACCGGTAAGCGCCAGTGACTCCTGCTCCATATTGAAGGCATACGGTTTATTGAAGTAAAGGGTACCGTCCTCAACGTATGCCGCCAGATCATCCTTCTTGGCCTCGGCAAAAGGATAGAGTGTTGCCTGCAGGCCGTATTTCTTGAGTTCACGGGTTATGATGGGATCGTCACTCCAATATACGAATGCGTCATCCTTGGTCTGGTTGCGTATAACACGCATCTTGGCATCCACGTAGTTCTGCATCTCATAGTCATAACGGTCCAGATGATCAGGAGTTATGTTCATAAGGATGGCTATATCGGCCTTGAAATCATACATGTTGTCCAGTTGGAAACTGCTCAACTCTATCACATAGTAGTCAAAGTTCTTTTCAGCCACCTGCCAGGCCAGACTGCTGCCTATGTTACCGGCCAGACCCACGTTCATGCCCGCCATCTTGAATATGTGGTAAATGAGCGATGTGGTAGTGGTCTTGCCGTTCGATCCGGTAATGCAGATCATCTTGGCATTCGTGTATCGGCCGGCAAACTCAATCTCAGATATAATGGGTGTACCCTGAGCCATGAGGCGCTGAATGATGGGAGCCTCTTTGGGTATGCCCGGGCTCTTTATCACCTCATCGGCAGCCAGGATGCGCTCCTCGGTATGCTGTTTCTGCTCCCACTCTATGCCACGCAGGTCCAATTCATTGCGGTAATGCTCCTTAATCTCTGAAAGGTCTGATACAAATACCTCAAACCCTTTGGCTTTAGCCAATATGGCGGCACCTGTACCGCTCTCACCTGCTCCAAGTACAACAATCTTCTTTGCCATAGTCATTATCTGATTTTCAAGGTCAATATTGTAAGTGCTGCAAGACCTATGCTTATAATCCAGGTCCTGAGCGTTATTTTTGTCTCAAACTGCAGTTTGTTGTCATTCCCCTGGAACTTTACTGTGCTGCCCGGGTCTGCATTCAACACCTGCGCCATACTGGTACGGTAGTGGTCATGTATGGGAGTACGTTTCCAGATGCGCTGATGCACACCCTTGCGTTTACCCAACTTATAGTAGAAACGCTGGCAGATTACTGAAAGGCTCTCCAGCAGGAACACTCCGCAGAGTATGGGCAACAGCAACTCCTTATGAATGCAGAGTGCCGCAACCGCAATTATACCGCCTATGGTCAGACTGCCGGTATCGCCCATGAATATCTGTGCCGGATAGGAGTTGAACCACAGGAAGCCCACCAAGGCACCCACAAATGTGCAGAGATAGACCACAACCTCCTGACTACCCGGAACATACATAAGGTCAAAGTGACTTGCCGTTACAATGTTACTTGATACATATGCCAGTATTCCAAGCGTTATTCCTATTATTGCCGAATTGCCTGCAGCCATTCCGTCCATACCGTCATTAAGGTTTGAACCGTTTGATACGGCGGTTACCACAAACAGCGTCAGAAGCACAAAGAATATCCAACCTGCCTGATACTTGGTTTTCTCACCCATCCAACTGAATGCATCGGCATAGTTCAGATTATGATTCTTGAAAAACGGTATTGTGGTACGGGTGGATTTGACATCAGGGGTCTTGATAACCACCTCTGTATTGTTCTCAATACGTGTCTCCACCTTCTCATTGATTACCACCTGCGGGCTGTAACGGAGTGTAAGGCCCACAATCAGGCCAAGCGCAAGTTGTCCTGAAACCTTGAGCCAGCCATTCAATCCCTCCTTGTTCTTGCGGAAAGTCTTGATGTAGTCATCGGCAAAACCTATCACGCCAAGTATTATGGTGGTGGCAAGCATAAGTTGCATATATACATTTGTCAGGTCACCGATAATCAGGCAGGGAGCCACGATTGCCACAATTATTATCACGCCACCCATTGTAGGCACCCCCTTCTTGGTCACACCGAACGGATCAAGTTTCACATCACGCTGGGTCTCCGATATGTTCTTGCTTTTGAGCATATCAATGAAATGGCTGCCGAACCAACAGGATATGACAATTGACGCCACAAGAGCGAAAATAGCCCTGAAGGTTACATACTGGAACATTCCTCCACCCGGAATATCTATCCCTGCATTCTTTAGGTAATCAAACAGACTGTACAGCATCTTTATTTGTTACGTTTATCGGTAATCAAAAACATTCCCTGATTACTTCATGGTCGTCAAAATGGTGTTTGACTCCCTTGACATCCTGATAATCCTCATGCCCCTTGCCGGCCACAAGTATCACATCGCCCGCCCCTGCAATCATGCAGGCTGTGCGTATGGCTTCACGACGGTCAACAATCGTTATCACCTTTTGCATATCCTCTTTGGTGAGACCTGCCAGCATATCATTGATAATGTCCTGCGGTTCTTCAAAACGCGGATTGTCTGATGTAATGATAACCTTGTCACTGTACTTTACGCTCTCCTTGGCCATAAGCGGACGTTTACCCTTGTCACGGTTGCCGCCCGCGCCCACCACCGTAATTATCTGACCCTTGCCGTCCAGCACATCAACAATAGTGGTAAGCACATTAGTCAGGGCATCGGGGGTATGGGCGTAATCAACTATGGCAGTAAAGCCCTTTGGTGAACGTATGGCATCAAAGCGGCCGTTCACAGGAGTGAGGGTGCTCATAACGGTAAGTACCTCCATGGGATCGCGGCCCAGGTTTACGGCAGCACCATATACCGCCAGCAGATTGCTTGCGTTGAACTTGCCTATAAACCGCATGAATGCCTCCTTGCCGTTTATCTCAAGCAGCATACCTTCAAAACTTGACTCAAGCAGACGTCCCTTGAAATCACTCATGCTGCGCAATGAGTAAGTGGTAACCTTTGCTTTGGTATTCTGTGCCATGACCAGACCGTTCTTGTCATCCAGGTTGGTTACCATAAAGGCATCCTTGCCCAAAGAGTCAAAGAACATCTTTTTGGCCTTGAGATAATTCTCCACCGTCTTATGGTAATCCAAATGGTCACGTGTCAGATTGGTGAATATTCCACCGGCATATTTGAGCCCGCCTATGCGTTTCTGCACTATTGCGTGTGAACTGCACTCCATGAATACATATTTGCAGCCCTCATCGGCCATGCGTCCAAGCAGACGGTTCAATGTGACGGCATCGGGTGTGGTATGGTCTGCAGGTATCGGTTCGCCGTCAATGTAGTTGCATACTGTTGAAACCAGACCGCATTTGTAACCGAACTTGCGGAACATATTATACAATAAGGTAGCGATTGTAGTCTTGCCGTTTGTACCTGTCACGCCAACCAATTTGACTTTGTCTGTGGGGTTGCCGAAGAACCTTGTCGATACAATGCCCACAACGTCTTCACAGTCCGGCACCTGTATATAAGTCACACCATCAGCCGTCTGCTCAGGCAATACCTCACACAGCACTGAACCGGCACCGAGTTCTATTGCCTTGGGTATGAACTGATGGCCGTCAACGGTAGTACCGCGCATTGCCACAAACAGACATCCCTTGCTCACCTTACGTGAATCAAGTTGGATATCGGTAACAGACACTGACATGTCACCTACCGTCCTGACTGTCTTAAGTCCTGAAACAAGTTCTCCTATTGTCACCATATATGTCACATTGATAATGTCAACTGAATCCTGTCACCATGACGGAATCTTGTATTCCTCTGAAGGCTCTGGCTCTTGACCTTGCCCACTCCCTCAATGCTGACTCTGAATCCCATCTTCTCAAGCAGGTATATAGCATCCGAAGCACCCATACCGCGTACATCAGGGACCAGATTGTCGGCATATTCCACATATTTCATCACATATCGGCCCGAATCTGAATCAACAGAACCCCAAACGCTGTCAGCAACCATTCTGTCAGCACGACGCATAAGGTTTTTCTTACCCAGCCCCTTGAGTACGGTGCTTGCCTTGGCAAGGTCACCGGGCAGGACCTTGGGTATGAACTGATGAACAGAATCATACGCCTCCTTTACGTCTCTCAGATTACGGCTTGCCATAATCTTTTCAGATATCTCATGAAATGCCGGAGCGGCCCATGTTCCGCCACCTGCACTTCCGCCCTCATTACGTACTGAAACTATACAAGAGTATTGCGGGTTGTCTGCCGGAAAGAATCCACAGAATGAAACCATATAACCGCGTACTCCGTTTTTGTAACCGGCCGATCCTTGCGATGTCTGTGCGGTACCCGTCTTGCCCGCCGCCGTAAAGTATTTTGAGGCTGCACTCTTGCCGGTACCCTCAGTCACGACCAGTTCAAGCATGGATTTGAGTTTGACTATAGTCTCATCCTTACACATATGACGGCGCACCACCTCAACTGGGAACTCCTGTACGACCTCACCTTCACGCGTGACCTTAGTGACCAACCTGGGAGCAACCATACAGCCGTTATTGGCAATTCCGTTATAGAACGCCAGCGTATTGATTACCGGCAACTGGGTGTTGTATCCGGTTGACATCCATGGCAGTCGGGTTGCATCCCAGTAACCGTCACGTCTTATCACGGGAGCGGCCGTACCTGTAAGCTGCATTCCGAAATGGGTGTTGATACCGGTCCTGTAGATACCGTCCACAAACTCCTCAGGATGCTCTTTGTATGCTGCATGTATCAGTTTTGACGTGCCTATATTGCTGGAGTAGGCAATGATATGCGGGACATCAAGCCATTCGTAAGAGTGCGAATCTGTCATCCTGGCCCCGCCGTATCCGTAATACACACCCTTCTCACAATATACGCTGTCTGTAAGTGAAATCTTGCCGTCATCAAGAGCCACCATCATGGATACCGTCTTGAATGTTGAACCCGGCTCAAAGATCTCCTTCACCGCATTGTTCTGAATCTCATTGAATTCACCCGGTCCTGTCTTGGTAAGACTGGCAATGGCCTTGATGTCACCTGTTGCAACCTCCATCAGCACCACAATACCTGATACTGCCGTGCTGTGGCTGTTCATCACATTCTTAAGGGCCACCTCGGCAATATCCTGCATATCCACATTGAGCGTAGTATGTACGTCACAGCCGTCAATCTGTGGAATATCGGCCACCAGACGGGTTACATTCTGCACTTTCTCCTGATGTCCGCGTCCGGGAACGCCACGCAGAAGTGAATCAAACGAAAGTTCCAATCCGTTACGGGCGGAATCCTTTGATTCATACATGCTTCCGATGGTTCTGGCAGCAAGCGTACCGAATGGTTTCTGACGGGATATCTTGGACTCGGCACTATAGAACCAACCCTCATATTTGGGTTTGAGCCATACGGTCTTTACCAATGACTTGTACTGATTGTATGTTATGGGAAACGAGTTGCGTGATGAATTAGGCAACAGTATCCATGAGTGTGACTTTGATGCAAAACCTTTCTCATAATGACTGACCAGTTCCTGAACGGAGTATCCCGGGAATATCTCATGCATCTGACGCGCAAATTCTGCCAGATGCTTGGTGAAAAGCGTATCCTTACGGTTCTGATCCTTTTTGGCTCTGTCCTGAGTCTTCTCTGCTGTCTTGAAATCCAGGAACACACGGTACTGTTTCATACTGCTTGCCAGCAGCAGGCCATCATCACTCAAAATGTTTCCGCGACGGGCGTCAATCACCCTGTTCACGGGAGTCATGCTCTTTGATACGTCATTCCAGTACTGCCTTTCACCAAACATGACAAGAGCCATCTTCACGACTATTAATATGCCCCATACGGACATAAGCAGGAAGAGAGACATGTATTTGCGTGATACACTCTTCTTTTCCTGCTTGCGTGAAGCATCCTTGTCAGTCATCTCACTCATTTAGGCAGAATAAACGGCGGTTCTGTAACAGGCTGCAAACCGGAACCGTTCCTGGTTGCAACTTTCTCAATGTATGACGGCTTGCTCTTGGCCGAAACGTCACTGGTAGTATTCAGAGTCTGATACTCCATATCAACCAGTTCACGTCTGAGCCTCTCTGCGTATGCCTGGTCACGCTGGTACGCATAACGGTTTCCGATGTAGAAGATGACACATGCCAGAATCTCCAGCAGCAGCCATATGTTGCGATTGATGAAATCAGGCACTGACTGCATCAGTCCTTTTCTCTTTGCTGTATTACCGGCTTTATTCTCCTCCATATCAGACCTTTTCTGCTATTCTCAGTTTGGCACTGCGGGAACGCGGATTGGAAGCCTGCTCGGCAGCATCGGGAATAACAGGTTTTCCGATAGCCTTGAACGGCACCTCACGGTTTCCGTAGAAATCAGTCTTTATCTCACCCTCTATGTTTCCGCTCTTCATCAGGTTCTTGACCATGCGGTCCTCTATGGAGTGATATGTAATCACTACCAGACGGCCTCCCTTGTCAAGCAGCCCTACTGCTCCGGTCAGCATCTCACGCAAGGCGTCAACCTCATGGTTTACCTCCATGCGCAGAGCCTGAAACAGTTTGGCGGTATCTTTCTTTTCACGTTCACGGCCTATTACCGGACGTATAGTATCCAGTAACTGGGTAACAGTCTCCAATCGGCTGTTCTTGCGGGCCCGGCCGATAGCCTGGGCAATCTGTCGTCCGTTCTGAAGTTCGCCGTACAGCCAGAAAAGTTGAGCCAGACGCTCTTCAGGATAATCATTCAGTATATCCGATGCCTTTACCCCCTCCTTCTGGTTCATGCGCATATCAATAGGCCCCTCAAAACGGAAAGAGAACCCGCGTGTACTGTCATCAAAATGATGCCATGACACACCCAGGTCGGCAAGAATGCCGGTAACCTTTTCATGCCCGTACCAGCGCATGAAATTTGCCATGTAGCGGAAATTGGAATAGACGAATGTGAACCGGTCATCATTGATTATGTTGTTCATGGCATCGGCATCCTGATCAAAACCGTACAGATGACCTTTGTTACTGAGTAGGGACACTATCTCGCGTGAGTGGCCGCCACCACCGAAGGTGGCATCCACATAGACCCCGTCAGGGTCCACCACGAGTCCTTCTACACTCTGCTTGAGAAGGACCGGCACATGATATGTCCCGCTTGTGTCCACTTACCTGTTATGTATGTATTGCGTATCACTCAGTCATGAATTTTTTCAGGTTATCGGCAAACTCATTGTCTGACATGAACGGTTGCTGACCACCCGATGCGGCTATGTCAGGAGCCCATATCTCTATGGTCTGCTCCATACCCACAAACAGGGCGTCCTGCTTGATCCCGACCTTGTCAAGCAATGATTGCGGCAGCAGCATACGGCCATTGCTGTCCAACTGCACCTCTTGAGCCTCAGACACCAGTTTGCGATACACCATCTGTTGGTTTCCGTCAAAACGGTTCAGTTTGGCGCGCACCCTGGCAATCTCATCCTGCCACTGCTGTGCAGGATAAACCACAAGACAGTTCTCAAAGTAATCCTTGCGGACCACAAGAGTCTGGCTGTCGGACTGCTGCAGGATGCGGCGGAATCCGGCTGGCATAAACGCCCTGTTTTTGGCGTCCAGACGTACTGGGAACTGACCTATGAAACTCATTCTTTGCTGATAATCGATATTCGGATTCAAAGTTAAACAAATTTCACCCACTTCAACCCACTTTTCCCCACTTTTTATTTAAAAAAGTTTTCAACCTCCTGTTGATAACTCAAACTGCTAAACATCAAATAATTGATGAGGATATGCTAAAGAAAAGGTTTAACACCACACACTAACCTGTTGATAATATCACACAGATAACACGGAAATCACAGAAAATTCCATCCGGTGCGTTAAATAATTCTCGCAGAAAGCGCAGAAACCGCAGACAAAAATTCTGCGATCTCTGCGCTTTCTGCGAGAAATTTATTTCTGTGTTTTCTGTGATTTCTGTGTGAAATTACTTTTCAGCGAGGATCTGCTCGGCGCGTTTGAGAGCAATGTTGATGTGGCTGCAGATGTTTTCCTTGCCCACAACATCATCCATGCCGGCATCTTCAATTACCTTCATCACCTGAGGATTGACACCTGACAAAACCACCTTGACGCCCATCTGCGAGCACATACGGCACATATTCTGCAGGTTATGTACACCGGTCGAATCAATGAAAGGTACCTTACGCATACGTATAATGCGTACCTTGGGATGTCCGCCCATATCGCCCATCATCTCCTCAAACTTGTTACCTATGCCAAAGAAATAGGGTCCGTTGATTTCATAGACCTTGACTCCTTCAGGAATAACCAGATGTTCCAGATTGCCCTGTACATCGGTATCGGCACTGGGATCAATCTCATCACTCAGGACTGACACGTTCGTAGTCTCAGCCATACGTTTCATGCAGAGCAGGCAGGCAATAAGCACACCCACTTCA
>JAFZKA010000103.1 GCA_017551925.1 Bacteroidaceae bacterium
AAGAGCAGATATGAAGCGAATGTTCAGACATCGGCTACTTACCCGTCTAGACTGGTACATCATCAAGAAGTTCCTGGGAACATATTTCTTCTCAATAGCCCTTATCATTGCCATTGCCGTTGTATTTGACTACAATGAACATATTGACAAACTAAGCAAGGCATCTGCACAGGAGATCCTGTTTGAATACTATCTGAACTTTATTCCCTATTTTGCCAATCTGTTCAGCCCGCTGTTCCTTTTCATAGCGGTAATATTCTTCACGTCAAAACTTGCCGATAACTCTGAGATTATTGCTATGTTCTCTACCGGCATGAGTTTCAAGCGAATGATGGTCCCGTACTTTGTGTCGGCCGCCCTGATTTCATGCCTGACGCTTGCGCTCGGCTCCTGGATCATACCAAAAGGCAACACGGTAAGGCTCCGGTTTGAGAACCGGTATAACATGAGCCACTCGTCAAGGGACAACGCAGCAGGCACCCGTAACGTACAGTTGGAGGTTGAAGAGGGTGTGATTGCCTATATCGACTGGTTTGAGATATACAACAAGACCGGATACCGTTTCTCACTTGACAAGTTTGAAGGCAAGAAACTGGTCTCACACCTGACCGCAAAGACCGCCCAATATGATACTACCGCAGTTGAAAAGTATCATTGGAAACTGACAAATTACATGGTGCGTGACATGTCGGGCCCTATTGAAGAGATCAACCAGGGCACAACGCTGGACACAATCATACGTTTTGAACCCAATGATTTCCTGATAGAGAACGGTCAGCAGGAAACCATGTCATCGGCCGAACTGAAAGCGTATATCAACCGTCAGAAAGAGCGTGGTTTGGGCAATATCCAGGATTTTGAGATTCAGTACCATCAGAGATTCGCCATGTCTTTCGCCTCATTCATACTAACGGTGATAGGTGTTTCGCTGGCCAGCAAAAAGCGCAAGGGCGGAATGGGACTGCATCTGGGAATCGGGCTTGGACTGAGTTTCGGCTATATCCTGTTCCAGACCGTATCTTCAACCTTTGCAATCAAAGGCGTAATGTCTGCGTTCTGGGCTGAATGGCTGCCCAACCTGATATACATACCGATAGCAGTACTCCTTTACATAAAAGCACCTAAATAACTTTTAACCGTGAGATTTGATGAGTTTGATTTCCAGCCTGCGCTGCTGGACGCCATAGACGCAATGAATTTTCAGGAATGCACTCCCATTCAGGAGAAAGCCATCCCCTACCTTCTTGAGGGCCGTGACCTGATAGGTATAGCCCAGACCGGAACCGGCAAGACCGCAGCCTACCTGTTGCCAGTATTGGACAAGCTCTCCGATGGCGGTTACCCTGAAAATGCGGTCAATTGCCTTATTATGGTGCCCACCCGTGAACTGGCACAACAGATTGACCAGCAGATTGAAGGATTCTCATACTTTACCAACATATCAGGTACAGCCGTATATGGCGGCAATGACGGCATCCGCTTTGAGCAGGAGAAACGCGGTTTTTCCATGGGGGCCGATATCGTTGTAGCCACTCCCGGACGTCTTATCAGCCACATCAGTCTGGGCAACGTGGACCTGTCAAAGGTATCATTCTTTATCCTTGATGAGGCTGACCGTATGCTTGACATGGGCTTTTATGATGACATAATGCAGATTGTAAAGCAACTGCCCGCCAAGCGCCAGAACATGCTCTTCAGCGCCACCATGCCGCAGGAAATCCAGAATATGGCACGCACAATCCTGCACAATCCCGTTGAGGTTAAACTGGCTGTATCCAAACCTGCCGACAAAATCCTACAAGCCGCATACGTATGCTATGAGGCACAGAAACTGCCCATCATACAGAGGCTGTTCAGCAACAACGCCCCAAAACGTGTCATTGCATTCGCATCATCAAAACTGAAAGTCAAGGAGATAACCAAATCACTGCGCCGTCTGGGCCTCAACGTGGGCGAGATGCATTCAGACCTGAGTCAGGCTGAACGTGATGACATAATGCACCGTTTCCGCAACGGCCACATTAACGTTCTTGTGGCCACAGACATTGTGTCACGCGGAATAGACATTGATGACATTGACCTGGTCATCAATTTTGACGTACCCCATGACCCTGAGGATTACGTTCACCGCATAGGCCGCACCGCTCGTGCCGGTGCCGAGGGCTGCGCCATCACCTTTGTCAGCCTTGATGACCAGAGCCGTTTCCAGCACATTGAGAAGTTCCTGGGCAAAGACGTTTACAAAGTTCCCCTCCCAGCAGAACTCGGTGAGGCTCCGGAGTACAAACCTGTCAAGCCCAAGACCTTCCACAAAGGCAAAGGCCGTCACTTCTTCCGCAAACCCAAATCCAAGTAATCTCTCGCAGAAATCGCAGAAATCGCAGAAAATCCATCCGGTGCGTTAGATATTGTCACACAGAAAGCACGGAAATCACAGAAATAATTGACCACGAATTACTCAAATTGACACGAATTCTTCCCCGTGGGATTTTTTTCGTGTATATTCGTGAGATTCGTGGTCATTAATTCCACGCACCGAATGGAAACTTTCTGTGATTTCCGCGATTTCTGCGAGAGGTTATTCTGCGAGACTAGTACTGTTCCTTTTCGTTGGGGAAGTCCAGATTCTTGACGTCCTCAACGTAGTGGCCTACTGCGTCAGTGATGGTCTCAAACAGGTTGGCATAGCGGCGCAGGAATCGGGGACTGAACTCATTGTTCATGCCCAGCATATCGGCGCATACAAGCACCTGACCGTCAACACCGCCGCCGGCACCAATACCGATGATAGGAATAGAGACCTCCTTGGCAACGCGCTCAGCCAACTTTGCCGGAATCTTCTCCAAGACGATTGAGAAACAGCCCACCTCCTCAAGTTTATGGGCATCGGATATAAGTTTCTCAGCCTCGGCCTCCTCCTTGGCACGAACAGCGTATGTTCCGAACTTATTGATGGACTGGGGAGTCAGGCCCAGATGTCCCATAACGGGAATGCCAGCCTCAATGATATGACGTACTGAAGGCAGAATTTCCTCACCGCCCTCAAGTTTAAGGGCATCGGCATGAGAGACCTTCATTATCTTGATGGCGTTTGTAACAGCCTCAGAATCATTAATCTGATAGGTTCCAAACGGCATGTCAACCACCACAAGGGCACGCTGCACACCGCGGACAACAGACTTGGCGTGATATATCATCTGGTCAAGTGTGATAGGCAGAGTGGTCTGATTGCCGGCCATAACGTTTGAAGCCGAATCACCTACCAGAATAACGTCAATGCCTGCGCCGTCAACCATCTTGGCCATGGTGTAATCATAAGCCGTAAGCATTGCAATTTTCTCGCCACGCTGTTTCATCTCACGGAGACGCTGTGTGGTCACTTTTCTCTTGTCCTCAGTAATATATCCCATAATTGTCTGAAATAAATTTTACTAACCGAAGTATATATAATTGGACCGCGAAGATAACGCTTTTCTCAAATTGAATTACTAATTTTGAATAGTTTATACCCTTATGGATAACAAATCACACCTTACTGTGTATAAAGCATCGGCCGGATCTGGCAAAACGTTCCGTCTGGCCGTACAATATATCACCATGCTCATACGTGAGCCTGAGAACTACCGTCATATCCTTGCGGTAACTTTTACCAACAAAGCCACGGCCGAGATGAAACAGCGCATACTGTCGCAACTCTACGGCATCGGCCATAACCTGCCCGGCTCCGCAAGTTACTATGATGAGGTAAAAAAGTCTGTCACATTTGATGAGCAGACCATACGCCACAAAGCACTGATTGCGCTTGACATGATACTTCAGGACTACGGACGGTTCCGTGTGGAGACCATTGACAGTTTCTTCCAGACCGTACTGCGCAGCCTGGCCCGTGAACTGCACATAGGCGCCAACCTTACGCTTGAGCTTGATACTGAAGTTGTTATTGATGAGGCCGTTGACTCATTTCTGGCAAACGTTGAGCAGGATTCGGCCGATAAGCGCAACGTGATGGAGTTTGTTGAGAACAACATTGAGAATGACCGCAGCTGGTCTATTGACGGTACTCTCAAGAAGTTCTCACAGGAGCTGTTCCGCGAAATATTCATGGAGCGTGGCGACGAGTTGCGCCGGATACTCTCCCAGCCTGGCGCCGTGGCTGATTACAAACGCAATCTGACATCGGCCCGGGATAATGTCCTGCCCGGCATCGTTGAAAAGGTAAAGGCTACCGGTCATGATATGATCAGTGCCATTTCATCGGCAGGTTCAACAGTTGAGGATCTTAACAGATACGTCAAGCCGTTGGTCAATAAGATTGCAGACGGAACGTTTGTCGACGTAGACCTCTCCAAGGGAAAGACTCTTACAAACTGCCTTGAGGACCCTGACAAGTTCTATGACAAGGGTACGCTCAAGAAATCACCACATCTGTCAAACCTGGCCCAGGAACGGCTCTCACCCCTGCTTTCCAAAGCCAAGGAGCTGTATAATGAGTACAACTACAACCGCAACTCTTTTGACGCAGCGCTGCAATACATACACGAGCTCAGCCTGCTACTGGGCATACGCGCTGAGATAGACCGCCAGAGCCAGGAGCAGGGCCGCTTTATTCTGGCCGACACACCGCAGCTGCTAAGTAAACTGTCCGGCAGTGACACTTCATTCGTATATGAAAAGACCGGCAGTTTCATTGAGCATCTCATGATTGACGAGTTCCAGGATACATCACGTCTGCAATGGAGTAACCTCTATCTGCTGCTGTGGGAGTGCCTGGCCAACGGCAAGGACTGCCTTGTGGTGGGCGATGTCAAGCAGTCAATCTATCGCTGGCGCAACAGTGACTGGAACATTCTCAACTCCATCATGGAAGAGAAACTTGCCACATACAACCCGCAGGTGATACCCATGGAGAGCAATTTCCGCAGCCAACAGAACATCATTGACTTTAACAACAAGCTGTTTCCCAAGGCCGTTGATATGCTCAATATGTTATATAATGCCGAGACAGGAACTGACTACCCCGCCCTAACGCATGCCTACAGCACCGTTGAACAAAACAGTTCCATGACTGACGGCAAGGGCTACGTATATGTGAGTGTTGACACCAAGGCCGACAGAAATGCTGATTCCTCTGATAAAATATTCCGACAGATTGAGGAACAGTTAGACCGTCTGACAGCCGCCGGTGTCAAGCATACAGACATAGCCATACTATGCCGCAAAGGCCGCCAGATAACCGATATAGCCGAGTGGTTTGCCATAAACCGTCCTGACTACAAGATGATTTCAAGTGAGGCATTCCAACTGGGTTCATCGGCATCGGTCAGGATACTCATAAACGCACTCAAATGGCTCACTGACAGCACTGACCGCATATCGCTGGCACAATTGGTATGGGAACGTGAGTGCAACATAGTCAAATCAGGAGAGCCGTTTGACAGACTCATGGCACAAGGCCTTGAGAACTGTCTGCCAGCCGCTTTCTGTGATCAGTTGGAGTCTCTACGACATCTGCCGCTCTATGAACTCGCAGAGAAACTCTATACCATATTGGAACTTGACCGCATACCCGGGCAGGACCAGTATGTGATGACATTTCTTGACACGCTATGTCAGTGGTTGAGCCGCAACCCGGGCGAGCCATCGGCTTTCCTTACAGAGTGGGATGAGAAACTCTGCACGAACTCAATCCCCGCAACCGATATTGACGGCATTCGCCTGCTCACTATCCACAAGTCAAAAGGACTGGAGTTCCACACTGTAATTGTACCCTACTGCAACTGGAATGTCATTGAATACCAAAGCGGTTTCAAGGATGAACGCATCTGGGTCAATCCTCAAACTGCACCGTTCAACGAAATGCCACTGTTACCGGTAGGTTTCAGCAAGGACCTCAACAATTCTGATTTCAACAAAGACTTCAGGCAAGAGGCCGGATTACAGACCGTCGATAACCTCAACCTGCTTTATGTGGCCTTGACCCGTGCTGAAAGCAACCTGATTGTTCTCAGTTCAAAAACCAAGGGAAAATCCATTGCAGACGCTCTCATATATGCTCTGTCATCAACTTTCGGCTGTCAGCCGAATGAAAATGATTCTTACATCTATGAGAGCGGTGAGATTTGTCCTCACATAGATAAGGCCGAAAAGTCAACTGACAACCCGTTTGACTTCAAGCCCACTCCGCAGGAACTTAGTCTGCATTCATACCCCATAAACGCCAGGTTCCGCCAGTCAGGCGAATCCACCCGTTTTGTCCATTCCGCCGATGATCCTGATGACCGCCAGGAGGAGTACATACAGACCGGCAAACTGCTGCACGGCATCTTTGCCGCCATCCGCACCGTTGACGATATAAATCCTCAGGTTGACAACATGCTCAGCCAGGGAATCATTAGTTCTGTCAAAGAATCAGAGAGCATCAAAGATCTGATTTCCAATCATATAAAAGAATCCGGTGTTTCATCCTGGTTTGACGGCACCTACAATCTCTTCAACGAGGC
>JAFZKA010000009.1 GCA_017551925.1 Bacteroidaceae bacterium
CATCAGCGACTCCTTGAACTGCTGACGCTGTTGCTGACGCTGAAGTTCCTTGGCCTCACGCTCCTTTTTCTTTTCCTCCTTTGACTTTTTCTTGGGACGGGTTGACTGGTTGATGGCTGCCAAATCAATCTTCCCGACAGTCTTGAGTTTAAGACCTCCATCCTCAGGGGCGGCAATCTTGAATACCTCTGTTTCCTCAGGTTTTTCCTGCTCAGGGGTTTCATCTACGATTACAGACTCTGCCTTTTTAGGCTCCTCTCTGACAACAGGTTTTACGGGTTCCGGTGCAGGTTTAGGTGCCGGAGCAGGTTTGGATTCCGTCTTGACTGGCTCAGCCTTAGCGGCAGGTGCAGGTTTGGCGGGCTTGACCGGTTCTGCCTTTACAGGCTGTTCTGCCCTGGCTTTTGGAGCCGGTGCCTCTTTGGGAGTCTCTACCGGAGCCGGTTTAGCCTTTGGAGCCGGCTTTTCCTGAGCGGGAGCCTCAGCCTTGGGCTTGTCAAGATTTATCTTGCCAACGGTCTTGAACTTGATTACAGGCTCTTCAGGAATGACAGTCTCTATCATTTCAGGTTCCGGTTCTTTCTTGGCAGGTTTCTCCTCCTGTACAGGCTCTTCAGGGGCCGATTTACGGCTCTGACGATCCTGCAGGAAACGGGTAGCCTCATCGCGGATTGTCTTATCCTGGCTGAACTCTGCAACGAGCAGATTGTACTGCTCATCGGTCAGTTTCTGGTTCAGGTCATCAGTTACATCGCCAAAACCCTTTTTATGCAGAAAATCAACAAGCGTCGATGCTCCTACATTCAACTCTCTAGTTACTTTACTTATTCTTATCGCCATCTATAAAAATATCTTATGTTCCAGGGCACAGCCCCGTTATTCATTACTTCTTTATGAATTTCTGGAACTCCTCCTCATCAGAGAACTCGCGAGCCAGAATATCCAGGATATCGTCAACCTGCTCCTCTTCAAGATCAACTGACTCAGTCAGTATCTCACGGTCGGCGCGCAGAACAGCCTTGGCTGTCTCAAATCCGGCATCATGAAGGGCGTCAACAACCCAATCCTCAATGTCACCGCGGAAATCATCCAGATAGATATCCTCCTCGGCCACCTCAGACTCAAGTTCACGGTAAACGTCAATGGTGCATTCAGTAAGCATACTTGCCAGTTTGATGTTCAGACCGCTCTTACCGATAGCAAGTGACACCTGGTCCTGCTTGAGATAAACCTCGGCACGACGGGTCTCCGTATCAAGTTTAAGTTCTGAAACCTTGGCAGGACTGAGCGCACGCTTGATGAAGAGTTCCAGATTTGATGTATAGTTGATAACATCAATGTTCTCATTACGCAACTCACGTACAATTCCGTGTATGCGTGAACCCTTAACACCTACGCAAGCGCCTACGGGATCAATGCGGTCATCATAAGACTCAACTGCAATCTTGGCACGCTCACCCGGTATGCGGACAATCTTCTTGATTGTGATAAGACCATCGCCTATCTCAGGAACCTCCTGCTCAAGCAGACGCTGAAGGAACAGAGGTGATGTGCGGCTCAGCATGATCTTGGGGTTGTTCACGTTGTCAACGCGGTCCACCACAGCACGTACGGTCTCACCCTTACGGAAGAAATCACTTGGGATCTGGTCAGCCTTGCTGAGCAACAGTTCATTGCCGTCCTCATCAAGAAGCAGAATCTCTTTTTTCCAGATCTGATAAACCTCACCTGACACAATTGTGCCAATTTTCTCAACATACTTGTTGTAGAGACTGTCTTTTTCAAGTTCCAGAATCTTTGAAGCCAGTGTCTGGCGCAGATTCAGGATAGCACGACGGCCGAACTTGGCAAACTCAACCTGCTCTGAAACCTCTTCACCTACCTCAAAGTCCTCATCAATCTGACGGGCCTCTGTAAGTGAAATCTGAGTGTTGGAATCCTCCAGATCCTTGTCATCAACAACTATACGGGAACGCTGGATCTCACAGTCACCCTTATCCGGGTTGACAATGACTGAGTAGTTCTCATCGGTTCCGAACATCTTTGAGATAACACTGCGGAAACTCTCCTCAAGGACTGAGACCAGCGTCATGCGGTCAATGTTCTTCAGTTCCTTGAACTCCTGAAAGGTATCGATCAATGAGATCGCCTCTTCTTTCTTAGTAGCCATTTTACTTTAAACTTATTACGTATTTTACATATTTCACTTCATCATAGCCGAACGGTATCTCAACCTCGACTGTCTTGGGACGCTTGCTGCCCTCAACCTTCTGTTTCTGCTGGGTCTTTACGGCAAATCCCTTTTCATCGGCAGACACAAGTATTCCCTTGAGTTTGGTTCCGCTCTTGGGCAGCACCTCAACCTCCTGTCCAATGTGGTTGATATACTGCTGGAGCACCTTGAACGGCTGGCCTATACCGGCAGAGCCCACCTCCAACTCATAATCCTCAACATCACGGTCCAGTGCTGATTCAATAAAGCGGCTCAAATCCACGCAATCATCAATCCATACACCCTCTGCCTGGTCTATTTCAACAACTATGCTGTTGTCAGGGGTAATGGTGACATCTACCAGGAAATAGTTTTCCTTAGTGTCAAGCCACTGCTTTGCAATGTCGATAACTTTTTGTCTGTCAATCATATACAATTAATAACTTGTTTCCGATAAGCTGGTTGTATGGCAACAAAAAAGAGGCCCTCGGCCTCTCCACACATCATCTTATCGGGTGCAAAGATAGTGATTCCACTCGGTATAGCCAAACATTTTATTCAAAAATAACCTCTGGTGGGTACTCGCGGCTATGCCGAAAATAGCACAAAAGGACCGTTTCCCTGTGTCATTCCTTTCTCGCAAGGTTGCTAATGACACAGGGAAACGGTCCTTTTGTGCTATTTTCTATCAGTATCCAAGATAGCCGAGCATGCGGGCGGCATAGCGGCGGCCGAACTCGCGCAGGCCCTTGGCACTGAAATGCAGATGGTCACGACCGCAGGCGCATCCGTATGCGGGAACAACCATAGCCTGCGGCAGAGTCTCAGGCAGGGTAGCCATTACCTTATTGTGGTCAGCGCAGACACCACCCTGGTCAGCAGGAACAACCTCACCTGAAAGCAGAGGAACTGAACCGGCCTCCAGACCCAGGTCTGCCAGAATATCGTCATAAACCTTCTTTACGTTTGCAGGCCATTGGGGATCATTGGTGTTGGTTTCACCCTGGTGAAGCAGAATACCCTTGATTACACCATCCTGCTGAGCCTTTTTGCAGAGTTCAATAAGACGGTTGTAGGGGTTGCCGCCGTACTCCTTGCAGATATTCTGCATCCAACCGGCCTGTTTGGGAATATACTCCTCACATTTGTCCTTGTCAAACAGATCAATCGAGCAACCTGCAACAGCAACCATTACAACGCCTATCTTTACATTTTCAGGCATATTCTGAACCATTGTGCGGCCAAAATAATCAGCAGGAGTAAGACCTGTGCTGGGACGTGCCAACGGTGGAACGGCTGTACGCCACTCACCCATCTTGCTGTCAGGAAAATCAACAGCGTTCATGGTTACGAAACGGGGACTTACATTCTCCTTGTCTATCTGCTCGGGACGGGGATTACCCTCCATGTTTGACTGACCAAAGCAAATGTAAATGTGAAAGTTGGGATCCGGCTGAGCCAGAGCCTTAAACGGAGCCAGCATCAATGCTGCCAGCAGAACTATTCCAGATTTCTTCATAATAATGTTTGGTTAATTTGATTAGTGGTGCAATTTTCGGCATTTTAAGCGACTTATGCAAGTGAATCACTAAAGAGTTACACAAGAAATCAGTAAGTTTGCAGCATGATTCAGTTTACGAAAAGAAAAACCGCCAGAGCGAACAATGCGTTTCTGCTCGGCTCAATAGTAATGATCATACTGGTGCTGGTGATTGTCGTGCTGTTTCTGTTTTTCTCTTTCAAGATTTATGAGAAACAGGAACAGGAAACCTTTAACGGTGACCGCTACAAGATAGTGTTAGGCAAAACCACGCTTAACAGCCCACTGTCCGTTTACATTAATGACAGTCTGCTGTTCAGCGGAACACCGGCACAAACACTTACTCTCTCTGTTGACAGATTCGTCAAGGAATCAAGCCTTATGATTGTAGATAACACCACCGATAGGGTTTCAACAATAGAGTTGCCGGAGCACTCGGCAAACCTTGTCATAGAAAAGGAGGGGTATATCTTTTATGAGTCCAAGTAACAACGGTTATTTGGGAGCGGCCAAAATTGAACGGTAACGCTCTGTGTCCTTAAGAACGCTTACCGCCTCCTCTAGGAACTTGTCATTCTTGAGGCTTTCAACAATCGCGCCACGCTGATAGTAATATCTGGCCGAAATCTCCATGGCCAGGACACGTTCAAGATCACTGCGGAACACATCAAGGTCATTCTGCAAATCATACTCCAGTTTGGTCTCCAACACCTGGAACTCATCCTTTGCCTTATCTGCAAGTCCCTCTGCCTGTGCAAGTTTGATCAGTGACTTCAACGCCTTGCTGCTGTTGCTCACAAACTTGAAATCAGAGTTGCATACAAAATCCTTGAACAAGTTGTAATCTTCATCGGTCAGACGGAATTGCTCCATGGGGGCTATACTCTTGTGCTTGGAGCAGTAATCATTGACAAAATCAAACAGGACCACATCCTGTGAAATGCTGTACAGGATATCAGGCATGGTATCAGGAACACACTCCACATCAGGCCTGATTCCGCCTCCGTCACGAACCGGACGGCCTGCCGCAGTGTAAAAGACCTTGGTCAGACTGTCAGGGATATGCTGAGCCTGCCCCTTGTCATTACGCTTGGAATAGTCAATCTCCTGGATGCATCGGCCGCTGGGAATGTAGTATTTTGCTGTAGTAACCTTAAGCGTACCGTTATACGGAAGCGAACGGGTGCTCTGTACCAGGCCTTTGCCGAAAGTACGGGTACCTACAATAACCGCGCGGTCCAGATCCTGAAGACTGCCAGACACAATCTCTGAAGCCGATGCAGACTGGTCATCGGTCAAAACAACCAAAGGAATGTTTTCATCAACAGGATTGCGCTGAGTCACATATTTTGATACAGCCTGAGGTATCTTGCCGCGAGTCTCGACAAGCGGAGTTCCCTTAGGCACAAACAGGCCCACAACGTCAACCGCCTCCTGAAGCAATCCGCCGCCGTTACCGCGTAAATCCAGGATAATACCCTTGACACCTTTCTCCTTGAGTTCAACAAGGGCAGCCATCACGTTCCTTGAACAATGCTCCGTAAAAGATTCCAGTCTGATATAGCCGAACCCTTGCCAGACACCTGAATAGGAGACTGCGGGCAATGATATCATGCTCCTGACTATATCAACATCAATGGAATCCTCAACCCCGATACGTGAAACGGTTACCGTAAGTTTGGTATCGGCATCACCGCGCAAATGGTCGCTCACATATGACGATGACTTGCCTTTCATGCTTTCACCGTTGATTCTCAATATCTTGTCACCGGCCTTGAGTCCGTATCTGGCGGCAGGCATATTCTCATAAGGCTCATCAACATAGATGTAATCACGTCCCTTATACTGACGGATTATTGCTCCTATCCCGGCATATTTACCGGTTGTCATCATCTTGAGTTCGTTCATATCAGCCTCAGGATAATACTCGGTATAGGGGTCGATGCCTGAAAGCATGGATGCAATTCCATTTTCAATAGTCTTGGCAGGATTTATGGTATCAACATAGAACCGGTCCAGTTCACTGACTATTTCATGAAATATCTCAAGATTCTTGGCAATCTCAAAGTTATGATCCTGTGCGTTCTGTGATGTGGCTCCCGTAGAGATTAACATCAATAAAGCCAACAGATAAACACCCTTTAAAAATCTACTCATAGCAGCTGAAATCTCTGTTTGTATTGTGCGAAGATATATATTTTTTGGATTTCATGCCGATTTTTTTGGCCTTAGGTGTTGGATATTTGAAAAAAGGCGGTAAATTTGCACCGCGTTTGAGAGCAGCAGTGCTCCGAATGTGGCAAAAAGCTTCTTTAGCTCAGTTGGTTAGAGCATCTGACTGTTAATCAGGGGGTCCTAGGTTCAAGTCCTAGAAGGAGCGCTGGAACTGAGTCCGACATTCGGACTCAGTTGTTTTTTTATCAGTAGGACTTTCGCCTAGTCCCCAGTGGTCCTAGGTTTTTCGGCCCGCAAGGGGCCTCAACAGCTTCACAGTCAAGTCCTAGAAGGAGCGCTGGAACTGAGTCCGAGATTCGGACTCAGTTGTTTTTTCTCAACCACTCCCCTGTTGTCCCGGGGTTTCAGACAACACAACATAACCACCCGCAAACGTTGAAAACGACAGCGAGTGGTATAATTACCTGTAGGTCAGACCTGTTATTACTTCAAGAGGCTTTTAAGAATGGCGTATGAATAACTGTTCTTACCCTTGTTCCAATGGACAATTGCGTGATTATCTGATTTGATATCGATGGTAGCGTCATAATAACCCTGATCCTGCAACTCGTGCTGTACTAAAACGCATCTGGCAGCCATACAGTCATGCGCAGAATCAAAGTCTCTATAAGCATAGGTGTGTATGTAATAGTTGTTTTTAATCTCGGTCACCACATGAATATGCCTCACTTTGTTCAGCAAATTCAATCTTGCTCTTAAACGTTCAAACATAATTGTCAACTATTGGTTAAAGTTAGTAATAATAAAAAAAGTAGGACTATTTGTTGCAAAGTTATGCAAAAAGAGGACGTGGCAAAGACATCTTCGCACTTTTTTCGCCCTCAAAACACGTTGTAGGGCTATTTTTTAGATTTTTTTACGTATTCCGGCCTTATATTTCAAGAAATCGTGAAAAACGGCCTTAAAAAATGAAAGAATTGAGCAGGGAAATGACCCTTGAAACCTCTTCAAATGTTATTGAAGGGCCTATCGGCAGGCTCAGTTCATGATCTGAGATATATTCTGTCACCGGCAGACTCATACCGTTCCATTCCCTGTAACATTCCTGCTTATGCGGAGGTACAGGATAATGTATTACGGTTCCTACGCCGTTTTTCTCAAGATAGTCCTGCAATTCATCACGTTTCTCACAAAAAACAGGGAACAAGTGATATACATTCTGCTCATCAGGAACTGAATCCGGCAGTTTTATCAGCGGATTGTTGATTTGCACATAGTATTTTTGAGCCACCATTTTACGATGGGCATTGTCCTCAACAAGGTACTTTAATTTCACATCAAGCACTGCAGCCTGAATCTCGTCAAGACGGCTGTTGCGGCCGGTGTATTTGAACACATACTTTTTCTGGGAACCGTAATTGGCCAGCGCACGTACTGCTGCAGCCAGTTCAGGGTCACTGGTGGTAACTGCACCTCCATCGCCCAATGCACCAAGATTCTTTCCGGGATAGAAACTGTGACCGGCGGCATCACCTATGGAACCGGTAATACGGCCATCAGTATGTTTGCAGCCATGGGCCTGAGCATTATCCTCAACCAGTTTCAGATTATATTTCGTGCAGAGTTGACCAATCTTTTCGGTATATGCGTTACGGCCATAAAGATGCACAATGCATATGGCCTTTGTCCTCTCATTGATACGTTCCTCAATAAGGTCATCATCAATTTCAAGAGTGTTCAGCCTGGGTTCAACAAGAACAGGTTTAAGACCGTTCTCCGTAATAGCCAGAATTGTCGCTATATATGTATTTGCAGGAACTATCACCTCATCACCGGGTTTCATTATTCCCAGTTCAATATATGCCCTGAATATCCATATCAATGCATCCAGGCCGTTGGCGCAACCTATGCAGTGTTCACTGCCTATAAACTTTGCGTAGTTCCTTTCAAACCTGTCGTTTTCCTCGCCCTGCAGATACCAACCGCTGTTAACCACACGGCTGACCGCCTCATTGATTTCTGCTCCATGTAGAGCCGTAACATCTTTCAGAGACAAAAAGGGTATATTCATAAGGGTCATTTGAATTTTAATAATAATTTCTTGATCATACGAACCGGTTTGGTCATTGCGTGCCCAACAATCTTGTCCAGTTTTTCCGTGCTGACGTATCTTTCATGGGTGATCACCCTGTTATACAGATATTCACGATAAACGTTCGGATGATTATCTATTATCTGCCATACAAGAGCCTCAAAATTTGCCGGAACAACCGATGACACCATGGATACGCTTTTAACCCTATAATGAAACAGCACCTTGGGTATCTGGTAAACAACCGCTTCTTTATTCAGGAATCCTAAAAGAAAATCCCAGTCCTCCCATCCTACTTTCATATTCTCATTGTACCCTGCAGTCTTATCAAAATCACTGCGACGGTATATGCATGAACAAAAGATGCAGTTTTCAAAGATAAACTTATCCCAATTATAATCAGGTAATACCCAAAACTCATTTACCGCTCCGAACTTTTTTGCCTGACAATAAACAAGTTTAGTCTCAGGAAAGCGTTCAAACCGTTCCATGGCGAGTTGAGCATATTGCGGCATTATAATGTCATCACTGTCCAATGGCAGAATGAATTGGCCCGATGACGCCCTGATGCCAATATTTCTGGCTCCGCTTAAACCTTTGTTTTCTGATTCAACCAACTTGAACCTGGAATCAAGTTCTACATACCTGTTGGCCACCTGTGATGTATTATCCGGTGATCCGTCATTCACAACAATACATTCCCAGTCCTGAAACGTTTGCCTAAGAACGGAATCAAGTGTTTCAGGAAGATATTCTGCCTGGTTATAACATGGAACAATGATTGATAATGTAGGGGTCTTGACATTCATATTGCAAAAATATTTATTTTTCAAATACAGTAGCCAAGTTGTTGTAATGTTTGTATTTTTGGAGAAAAATGTATTGTAAGCATGAATAAAATCATTCTGGTGGGCCAGCCTGAAGTGACCAGCAAGGTAGGAGGCGCCATCTCTGTTTTTGTCTGTATGTGCAATCTGTTTGCAAAAAACGGATATGACACTTGCGGACTGTGTTATTCTGAAACAGACGGAATGCCAAAAGGTATGAGTTCCGGAACAAGATTTGTAAACCTTTACAATCATTATAATGACACAAAAGGTTATACTGATGCTTTTCAGAGATTTGTCAGAACTGAAAACCCTGATCTGATAATATTTTCATTCCACTACCTATATATAAATGCCCAACTGGGGCGTGAATTTGACAGGATTCCAAGGATTCTCATGTTCCAGTCGCGTCCGGATTACTATTTTGAATACGTACGTCATTCAGAAAAGCACTTGAAACGCATATACAGAAACGCGGTTTCACATGTCCTGATGGATAGTTTCAAATCCCTCTTACCCGATTTTATCAAAAAAGGCAGGATTGTCACTATTCCTAATTATGTAAAGGAGACAGACCTGACAGTTGATTATTCATCACAAAAGAACAGATGTGTTTTCTACTCCAGAATAGACCGATGGAAGGGCGTGGACCTGCTTATTGACTCGTTCGGCCTGCTGGCATCAGACTTTCCGGAGTGGAGTGTTGACATTTATGGTGAAGCGGAATCAGAACAATTCCTTGAAGGATTAAAGGAACGTGCTGAAAAGAATGGGATTAAAGATAGGGTTAACTTTATGGGAGTAACTTCAAATCCTTATGAAACATTGGTGAATTATGATTTTTGCGTGTTCCCGTCAGTGTTTGAAGGTTTTAGTTTGGGGTTAGTTGAATCAATGGCTGTTGGACTTCCTTGTGTCGGACGCCTATCTTGTTCAGGGGTGAATGAGATGATTATTGATGGAGTGAATGGCTTACTTTGCGGTGACGATGCCCGGGATTTCGCAAACGGCATGCGTCTGCTTATGTCAGATGTCCAGAATAGGGCCAGAATGGGTAAGAATGCCAAAATATACGTTTCACAATTTTCAATATCCCTTTTTGAACAGCGCTGGCTAGGATTAGCCGAAGAACTGATTCACCATAAACCGGTACCAACGGATTATCTTGCCGATGTAAAAAAGATTGTCAGGATGTAATTGGTTTACTCAGAATCCTTTCTACGCGCAAGATGACCTATGAAAATTGATAGCAGGACACATATTCCTACAGCAAACGGATAATACAGATAAGGAATAATCTGTGTAGTGGCCAGGCCCGTCAATCCTGCCGCCATGAGCAGTTGGGCTCCGTATGGGATTATGCCTTGAATAAAGCAACTGAATATATCCATAAGACTCGCAGCCCGGCGTTTTGGAATACTGAACTTTTCTGCTATGTCATTGACAATACCGCCCACTGTAATGATGGCAATGGTATTGTTGGCTGTACAAAGGTTTGCCAAAGCGGTCATGAGACCTATGCTCAACTCCGCACCGCGGTGTCCATGCGCTCTTTTGACCACACTGCGCATTACAAACTCCAACCCTCCATTATGACGTATTATACCCAGCATGCCGCCTGCAAGCAGAGTGACAATAATCAGATCACCCATACCGGCAATACCCTGTCCCATGGAACTGAGCCAGGTGAACCAGTCAAGTGAACCGGTTGAAAAGCCTACAACGGCATTCAGCAACAATCCCAGTACAAGCACCAGCATAACATCCATACCGCAAAGCGCAAGGATTATGACAGAAAGATAAGGCAAGAGTTTCAGCCATTCAATGGAATGCACGTCGGACTTTACATCCAGACTCATTCCCTGGAACAGGTAAATGCCGGTTATAACCAACACTGCCGGCAGAACAACCATAAAGTTAGCCTTGAACTTATCCTTCATTTCGCATCCCACAGCACGCGTAGCGGCTATAGTGGTGTCTGAAATAAAAGAGAGATTGTCTCCAAAAAAAGAACCGCCCACAATCAGTGCGGCCATCATCGCCTGATTGAGTCCGGTCTGCTGGGCAATACCGCTTGCTATCGGCACCAATGCCACAATTGTACCTACGCTGGTACCTATGGCCAGTGATACAAAACAAGCCGTAAGGAACAATCCCGCAAGCAGGAATCTGGCAGGAATGATGTTCATTGTAAAGTTCACCGTGGCCTCAATGGAACCAATCTCTTTGGCTGAACCCGCAAATGCGCCTGCCAGCATGAATATCCATACCATAAGCATGATATTCCAATGCCCGGCACTCTCAGAGAATACATTTATACGGTTAATGATCTTTCCCGGAGTAATGGCAATGGCATATATTGAAGCGACCAGAAAGGCCGATGACACCGGTATTTTATAGAAATCACCAGCCAGCAGCGATGACACCAGATATACTGTCAGAAAGACCAGTATGGGGCTCAAGGCCAAAAAACCCGATAATTTGTTGTCAAGAGTATTTTTCGCCATATTTAAGCATGGCATCATTTATGTATCGTTTAAAGTCAGTTTCATTGTTCCGACGGCAGATAACCAGGACATCATCGGTATCGACCACAAGAAAATCTGACAGGTCATCAATCACCACCAGTTTTTTCTCCTTGTTGCAAAGGAACATACTGTTTTTACAGTTATAGACCTGAGAATTGTACATTCCAAGCACATTACCGTTATCATCCTTTGCACAGTAGTCATAAAGCAGATCCCAACTCTCAATATCATTCCAACGAAAATCTCCTATGGCCATACAGACACGGTCAGTTTTCTCCAGGAACCCGTAATCTATGGAGATGCGCGGAAATGCCTCATAGACTGAATATAGCAGACTGCGCCGTGCATCACGGTTATGCTGTGAATCAAATATAGTATTGAACTGTGTCACCATATCAGGCAGGCAATCTTTTGCTATGTCAATGAATGACTTGACATTCCACATCAGGATACCTGAGTTCCAATAGAACTCTCCGCTGTCAACAAAGACCTTGGCAAAAGACTCCTCAGGTTTCTCAGTGAAGGTACGGACACTGTATATTCCGTCTGTCACCTGTTCATCAATCTGAATATAGCCGAAACGGGTTTCAGGGCGCGAAGGCTTGATACCCACCGTAAGGATATTAAGGTTATTCTCTACAAAAGCCATTCCGCGTTCAATAACGTTAAGATATGGTTCTTCATCAAGAATTACCAGGTCTGACGGCACCACAAGCATGTTGGCGTTTGGATTAATGTCACGGATATGGTATGATGCAAGCATGATGCTCGGGGCAGTGCCCTTCATTACAGGTTCCCTAAGCACCTGTAAGGGATTCAAATTGGGCAGTTGGTTGCACACATCCTCATAAAAGTCAAGATTAGTGGATACTATTATGTTCTCCTTGGGGAATATGCGCATCATTCTTTCAACCGTCTCCTTAAGCAATGTATGACCGTTATTGTTGAAATCCAGAAACTGTTTGGGCATTCCCTTACGGCTTAAAGGCCAAAGCCGTGTGCCGAATCCTCCGGCCAGCACTACGCAAAAATTATTTTGTCCTAACATAGTACTTTCTATTTCATGTTTATTAAAACAGAGTTTTCAGATACTCTGCTACGAAGATATTGCTTATTTGAAAATCTGCAAGCATTTGAGCGTAAAAAACTCGGGGTATCAAAAAAAACACCGGCATTAAACTATGTTTCATCAAATTGTTGTACCTTCGCGGCGGTTTTGATACCAAGCCCAGATGGCGGAATCGGTAGACGCGCTGGTCTCAAACACCAGTGGGGCGACCCATCCCGGTTCGATCCCGGGTCTGGGTACAACAAAAAAGAGCTAAAGGTTTTGAACTTTTAGCTCTTTCTTTTTGTCCTATTGGTGCCTTGCACACGTTTGTGCCACCCCTCAAAATGTTAGCCTTATTCTATTCGCTGACGTCACATTGACTAAATAATGGG
>JAFZKA010000104.1 GCA_017551925.1 Bacteroidaceae bacterium
ATGGTGCTTATGCTGGCCGGCCGCCTGGAGATTTATCCGCTTATCCTCTCATTTAGACGCTGATTCAAGATGACACAGGGATGCGGTCCATTTGTGTCCTATTTGTGTCAGTTGGTGTAGATTGTGTATCTTTGAAAAATGGAATAAATAACCAAGCATTATACTAACCAGATTATAAAGAAACTACAGATAATATGTACAAGACAACAGGACTTAAGAACAGCCGCATTGAGGTGGCCGATGCCTTGAGAGGGCTTGCTGTGGCAGGTATTATCCTGTTCCACTCAGTGGAGCATTTCAATACTTTTGCCAGAGAGATAAAATATACCCTTCCTTGTGACGGGAGTGTTTTTAACGTGCTCCAGGCATTGCTTTCAGGCAAGATGTACGGTATTTTTGCCGTACTGTTCGGTCTGAGTTTCTTTATCATGCGTGACAATCAGGAGCAGAAAGGCAAGGATTTCTCACTCCGTTTTGCGTGGAGAATGGTATTGCTGTTCCTGTTCGGTGTACTGAATGTCTGCTTCTATGACGGCGACATACTTATAACATACGCCATTCTAGGTCTGTTGCTCATCCCCGCCGGATATCTTAATAACAAGTGGTTGGGGGCTATTACAATACTACTGCTCATCCAGCCCATGGAAATTTATTCTCATTTGTTTGACTGGCATCCTGATTCACGATGGGTTGATATGGGTTACTTCAAGTTGATGCAGGGACATGACACATTCCTTCATTCTGCCACAACCAATCTCAAAATCGGCATAAAAGTGACATTGGGATGGTTCTGGTTCCACGGACGCATCACACAGACTTTGGGACTGTTTTATCTGGGCCTGCTCATAGGACGTACCAGATTGTTCTACAATGAAGGTGATAATCTGAAGAAGTGGCGTGTAATACTTGTTGTATCGGCACTATTGGTAATTGCAGGTGCATTTGTAAAGTTCGGAAAGTGGGATGATTTGCTGCATCCCATCTGGAATCTGGCAATACTGATGCTGATCCTTTCGGCGTCCGTACTGCTTTGGTACCGTTTCAAGGGATTCCGTAGCGTTTTCGGAAAACTGGGATTCTTTGGCCGGATGAGTCTTACCAACTATCTGTTACAATCCGTATTGGGCAGCCTCCTGTTCTATCAATGGGGATTCAGCCTGTACAACACATTGGGAACAACTTGGTCTGCATTGGTGGGTTTAGGCATGATAGTATTCCAATACAACATACTTAAACTGTGGTCCAAGAATCATGAGCGCGGTCCTTTGGAAGGATTGTGGCGCCGCCTCACCTGGCTGTAATGACACAGGTAAACTTTATGAGAGCAGGTATAATAATAACGATAATAGCACTCATCATAGCCTTGGCGGGCTATGTATGCTGGCATTTGTGGCGCATTACGCCGCAGGGGTGGAAACTGGTGTCGGTCTGCGTGTTTATTCTCTGGATGGCCTCGCTTTTTGCGGGATTTGCCGTCAATGACCGGATTCCCATGAAAGCCGCAACGGTAATGTATGAGGTTGGCAACACATGGATTATTGTCTTCCTGTATCTGTTGCTGATATTCCTTGTGGCCGATATTGCAGCCGTCTGCCATCTCCTGCCAAAGATGTTTCTGAAGGATAGCGCAGCCGGGCTGGGCACGGTGGTGGGTATTGTAGCCGTCATTCTGACTCTGGGTGGCATACATTATCACCACAAGTACCGTGAGGAACTGATCATCGCCACGAGCAAGCCTCTGGATAAGACCATGACCATTGTTATGGCCAGTGACCTGCACTTGGGTTATCACAACCGCAAGGCCGAACTGGCCCGATGGGTGGATATGATCAATGCCGAAAAGCCTGACTTAGTACTGTTTGGAGGCGATGTCATCGATCTTAGTCTAAGGCCCGTGATAGAAGGAAACTATGCCCAGGAATTCCACCGCGTAGAAGCACCCATGATGGCCGTCCTGGGTAACCACGAGTTCTATAGCAATCTTAAACTAGCGCAGCAGTTTTACAAGGACTCCGGAATTCAGCTTCTAAAAGATACCGTAGCTCATTTCAAAGGAATAGATATCATCGGCCGAAACGATCGAACCAGTCATAGAAGAGCAAGTCTGAACACCATTTCAAAAGGTTTGGAGGGGTTCATCATTGTGCTGGACCACCAGCCTTATCATTTAGAGGAGGCTGAGGCCGCAGGCATTGATTTCCAGTTCAGCGGACACACGCACCGCGGACAGGTCTGGCCCATATCCTGGGTAACCGATGCCATGTACGAGAAGGCATGGGGACATCACCGGCGCGGCAATACGCAGTATTATGTGAGTTCAGGTCTTGGCATCTGGGGCGCTAAGATTCGCGTAGGCACCAGGTCTGAATACCTGGTGCTGCATCTAACCAATAAATGACACAGTGATGCGGTCCATTTGTGTCATTTTCTTAGGCGGGCGTAGTAGTCGGCACGTTTGGGATTCTCAGGGAACCAACCGCGCAGGACACGTTTCTCTTGGGCAAAAATCTCAAGGATGCCCCAATAACATGAGAATGCGGCTGCTCCAATAATAGTTGATACTATCAGATTTGATATAAACAGGGATATGATAGCGAATACTGTACCCGCAAGAGCCAGCACCCACCAGCTTTTCTTACCCCAATAATACTCCATTTTGATTACTATGGGATGACAGATCCCAATGATCAGAAATACTGCTGCACCTACAATTATTCCGGAAAAGTACATATTTGATTAACTGCTTACGGGCGGCAAAAGTAGTCATTAAAAAAATAAATGCCAATCACTACTTATAGGGATTGTAAAAACTTTGTCATTCCATTATATTTGCAGACATCATACAACTATAGTATAAGCCTTAAAATGAATATAGATGCCATACTGACAGCCCTTATGATACCCTTTGCCGGTACGGCATTGGGATCGGCTTTTGTTTTCTTCTTAAAGAAAGATATACCTGAAATCCTGCGGAAAATCCTGCTGGGATTTGCATCGGGTGTAATGGTGGCTGCATCCGTATGGTCACTTCTGATACCGTCAATCGAGATGCATTCCGGCGGCGTTTGGCCGGCTGTCATAGGGCTGCTGGGAGGTTTTGCTTTCCTGTTGTTGATTGATTATGTAACGCCGCATATTCATACATCCGGCCAGGCCGAAGGCCCTAAGAGCCACCTGTCACGCACCACCAAACTTGCCTTGGCGGTCACTATTCATAATTTCCCTGAAGGAATGGCAGTAGGCGTTGCAATAGCAAGCACAATGACATCGGGCTTCAGTATGGCTGGAGCACTGGCATTGTCATTGGGTATAGCCATCCAGAACATCCCTGAGGGGGCTATCATTTCAATGCCACTCCGTGCTGCCGGCAATAGCCGATGGAAATCTTTTGGAATAGGCAGTCTGAGCGGCATTGTAGAGCCTATAGGCGGAGCGCTGGTACTGTTGCTGGCATCGGCCGTAACGCCTATGATGCCCTACTTTCTGGCCTTTGCAGCGGGAGCAATGCTCTATGTGGTAATAGAGGAACTGATACCTGAGACCGCCCAGGGAAACCACTCCAACATCGGCACCATAGGATTTGCCCTGGGCTTTGCGCTCATGATGGTATTGGACTGCTGCTTCAATTAAATGACACAGGGATGCGGTCCTTTTGTGTCCTTTTTTTTATGTCACAGCCCCTTGATCCACTTCTCCACTTTGGCC
>JAFZKA010000105.1 GCA_017551925.1 Bacteroidaceae bacterium
GATAGTTCTACTATCTATGTGGTTGGTACGATAGTAGCTGTCTTGACACTTATTGTAGGATTAGTATTAACGAATAAGAAAAGTAATAAGGAGAACTGAATATGGGAATGTATTTAATATTTATAGTCTTTGGTGTTCCGTGCATCCTATTCCTGTTGTTCTGTCTGACACCTTCCGGTAAAAGATGGTTACGCCAGCATAATATGCTATAGGCGTACTATTCCATTTTGAGAGTATCATCGCAAAGGGTGGTGACGGCCTAGTGGTGACACATGGAACCGGTACATTTGAAATATACAATGGAATTAAAAAGTATCAAGAAGAAATATGATAGGGTCCTCACCCTAGTGCTGACGATTGCAGCACTGATGGCAGGACAAAATGTATGGGCCACGACAAAGACTGTGACCTACACCTTGAGCCGCGAGAAAGTCGAAGGCCGTAATTACTGGGCTTTAACCCATAGCGGAAGCACACCTTTCGACGGCACGACGACTGTAGTGAGTCAGTCCGAAGATAATGCCACCCAAGCCACGTTCCATCTGCCAGATGACTTTATCTTTACTTTCAATTGGAAAGGTGGCACGGTAACGAACGTTAGCAGCACCTACTTCTTTTGCCAGAACCAGAACGTTCAATTCTCGCTCAATTGGAGCGGCACCAGCCGCTATGTCACCAACGTTAGCGTGACCGACCACGAGGGCAGTCCTTCGTCACTGAACGGCAGCGGCACGGCCACCACGGACTACAACTACGCCGAGCAGGGCAGCGCCAGCTACACGCTGAAGACCTATGCTAACTTCGTCCGCCTCGTCATCACCTACAGCGACGCCCCCGGACTCAGCATCTTCGAATCCGCTGGCACGAACACTTATAAGATCAAGGACAAGCATGACCTGCGCCACCTGGCTGACTATGTGAACAACGGAAATAACGAATGCCAAGATCTCATTTTCCGCCAGACTACGAACATTACCTGCGACAATACCTATACCCCCATCGGATATTATAACAGCGGCATCGACTACGCCAACTTCTGCGGCACCTACGATGGCCAGGGCTACACCGTCAGCGGCATCACCGTCACCCGCAACGGCAATACCACCGCTGACAAGTATGTAGGACTCTTCGGCAACCTCTGGACGCCCGGCATCGTGCAGAACGTAGTCCTTGCCAGCAGCTCCTTCACCGGCTACGAATCCGTTGGCGGCATCGTGGGCTACAACAAAGGCGGCACTGTGGAGAACTGCAGCGTGGAGAGCAGTGTCACAATCAACGCTGGATACGACGAAGCCCTCTACCTCGGCGGCATCGTGGGCGATAACTTATACGGCAAGGTCATCGGCTGCATCAGCGCCGCCGTCGTCAGCAGCAACGGCAAGAACAACTGCAAGTACTACGGCGGTATCGTGGGAGAGAACGACTTCGAAGCCACAGTCAAGAACTGCCTCTACACCGGCAGCAACGTCGAGGCAGTCAGCTACAAGGGCGCCATCGTCGGCAAAGACTATTCAAACAACGGCATTTTCTCCAACAACTACTACACCTCCATTTCCCTCGGCGGCATTAACAGCGCCGACCAGGACGGTGCCCGCCGCGCTCGCACCGTCACCCTCGGCGACGATGTGACCCTCGTGGGCGACGAGACAGCCTACGACGTCAGCGGCCTCACCGCCATCGGCACGGGCAACTACGCCCTCAGCTACAACGACGGCAACGCCACTACGCTCTACAGCGGCAAAGACCAGACGCTGAAGCTGAGCTATACGGGCACCGTGCCCACGGGCTACGTCGTCACCTACAGCGCCACCGCCGGCACCCTCAGCGGCAACACCCTCACCATGCTTGCTAGCAATGTTACCGTCACGGCAACGCTGATTCAGGTTAGCGGCACGTGCGGCAAAACGTCGAACGACAACGTCAATTGGGAGGTGACGGACACCGACGGCGACGGCAGTTACGATAAGCTCACCATCAGCGGCAACGGCGAGATGGCGGATTATAATAGTTTAAGCGCCAGGCCTTGGCATAACTATCGTAACAATATCACATCAGTAGTGATAGAATCGGGCGTGACGAGCATTGGAGAAGTTGCCTTCAAAGAATGCACCGGTCTGACAACAGTTACTTTTGTTGCTAACTCCCAACTGGCGTATATCGCAGCAAATGCTTTCTACGGCTGCAATAACACAGGATTCACGTCCATAGAGATTCCTGCCAGTGTGACGTACATCGATAAAGGTGCTTTCTTGGGATGCAACCACTTAGCTTCCGTGACGTTTGGAGAAAACTCACAATTGGCAACTATTGGTGAACTGACTTTCAATATGTCCGGCCTGACGTCCATCACCATCCCTGCCAGCGTGACAAGCATCGGCGAATATGCCTTTGGGGACTGCGCCCACCTGACAAGCATCGATGTTGATGCTAATAACATTTTATTCACCAGCGAGGACGGTGTGCTGTTCAATAAAGTCAAGACAACGCTCATTCAATATCCCGTAGGCAAGAGCGGCACCGCTTACACCATATCCGTAGAGACCATCGGCAACTATGCCTTCGGTGGCTGTACAAATCTTACATCCATTACCATCTACGACAAGGTGACGACCATCGGCGACGGTGCATTCTATAATTGCACAGGTCTGACATCGCTTACCATCCCCGCCAGCGTAGAGACCATCGGCGAAAGTGCATTCGAAAATTGCGAGAATCTAGGTCGTGTCTATGTGTTGCCCACTACGCCACCAGACTTAGGTTCTAATGCGTTTGATAGTTACAACTATAATCTCAAAATCGTCGTACCAACTGCCGCGTATTCTAACAATAATCTTGAAGGTTGGTCTTCATACAGTAACCAACTTAAGCGCGGCTACACCGTTGACGGCACGAACATCACTTTCACCACTACCAACAACGGCCCGCTGGTAGAGATGGGCGAGACAGTGACGCTGAGTTACACGGGCACTATCCCCGACGGCGATGCCGTATTCTATAGTATCGACGGCGGCACGACACTGCTGGTTGGCAACACATTCACCATGCCCGACAAGGACGTCACCGTCACGGCCGTGCAGAACGGTCCCGACCAGCCCTTCGTGGTCACCACCTATGCCGACCTGAAGGCGAAGATGGCAACGGGCGGCTACATCCGAGTGGATGCCGACGTCAGCCCTGCTAGCGACACTGAAAGCTATCTGAAAGTTCCTAAAGACGTGAGCGTGACGCTCGACCTGAATGGCCACACCGTCGATCAGAAATACAAAAATAACGCTCCTAGCTATCGCCTCCGGGTGCAAGGCACGCTGACACTGAACGACAGCGGCACGGGCGGCACCATCAAGGGCGGAACAGTATCGCAAGAAAATCAATACCATAAAGGGGGGTTCGGCGGTGGCGTGTTCGTAGCGCCCACCGGCGAGTTTACGATGAATGGCGGCACCATCACCGGAGGCGATGCCGGCAACGGTGGTGGCGGCGTGTATGTGGCGAATAGCGACGAGCCCGTTGGCAAGTATGCAAACTCTGCCCCCAGTTGGGATGGCGATCAAAATGCCTACTATGACATGAAAGTCGGCACCACTGCGTCCATGGATCTGAAGCGGCATATCAGCGGCTTCCCCTCGCCCGTAGTCACCATCGCCTCAACCAATTACTCAATCAATGGCGACTCAAACGGCAGCGATATAGACCCCTTAACCTACAACATCAGTGACGATGACATCTTCACCTTTACCCCGCCGGCTACAGGCTACTATACGTTTGGGTTCAGCGCCGATGGGACAGATCTGGCTGTCGCTATCAACGTCGGCAATGATGAGCCCTACAATCCTTCCACCGATTCCGGTTCTGCTCCCAGCGGCGGCACATTCATCATGAATGGCGGCACCATCAGCAACAACAGAGCCGATTACGACGGCGGCGGCGTGTACGTGGAAGAGGGCTGCACCTTCACCATGAACGGCGGCACCATCAGCGGCAACACGGTCCATAATTACGGTGGTGGCGTGTACGCGAACTGGGGGGCCACGGTCAACCTGAACGGCGGCACCATCAGCGGCAATACGGCCAGGGACAACGGCGGCGGCGTGTTTGTAAAGAATTGCAAGTTCAACGTCTCGGGCAGCCTCGTCATCACCGACAACATTGATAAAGACGACAATGCCAACAACGTCTATCTGCCAGAAGGCAAGACCATCAAAGTCAGTGGTGCGCTGAGTGCTGACGCCCGCATCGGCGTGACAATGAAGGATAACTCTGGCGTGTTAACCTCCGGCCTCTCCGGCAACGGCACGGCGGCCAACTTCACCAGCGACAACAGCGCATACCGTGTGTACCTGAACGGCAGCGGCGAGGCCGCGCTGGGCATTGTCTATGTCGATGAGAACAACGCAGAGCCTATGATCACGGAATACACCGTGATTGAAAGCGACATAACTGAGCTCAATGCGGGATGGTACGCTGTAACAGATGATGTCATCATCAACGATCGAATCACCTGCAACGGCAACGTCAGACTGATTCTCTGCGACGGCGCGACACTGACCGCCCCCGAGGGCGTCGCGGTGAACGATAACGACCGCCTGACGATCTACGGCCAGACAACAGGCACCGGTACGCTGGAAATCACCGGCTCCGGTTCGGATTATAACGCCGGTCTTGGCGGTGACGAGAACTGTGCCAGTGGTGTCATCACAATCAACGGCGGCACCGTCAATGTGAACATCGATAATTCATACGCTTATGGCGCAGCAATCGGTGGCGGAGAAAACGGCGAAGGATTTGTCTATATCTACGGCGGCACCGTCAGCGCGAGCACATCAAGCGGCTTGGGTGCGGGAATTGGCGGTTCGGAGCGCCATAGCGGGTACGTCGTGATCAAGGGCGGCCATGTCACCGCATCCTCCATCGGTGGCGGTGTGCGCGGCGGTGGCAGCACCCTCCTTAGCTGGACGAATTTGTCCGACACCATCAAAGCGGATAGTTATGTCGGTTCGGTCACATTGGATAAAGGCTTTCGAGCCGATGATATGCTCATCCCTGACGGCAGCGTGCGGGATAAAAGCACCATTGCGGGCAAGACGCTTACCCCCCCATTCAATATTATTACTGAGACCGATGGCATTACCAATGAAAATGTTGATGAGATACCAGGTCAGCCTGTTCTGTTTGAACGCACGTTCACGGCCGGCAAGGCATCGACCGTCTGTCTGCCGTTTGATTATACACCGGGGTCAGAGGGTGACTACTATACCTTTAGTGGTATTACCAAGGAGAATGGCAAGTATGTTGCTACTATGACCGAGGCAGCATCAGGTACGCTTGCTGCCAATACACCGTACCTCTTTATGCCCGCCGGTACAGAAGGGAGTGTACCTGTTACGTTTATCGGTATGGCATCGGATTTAGTCAGTGCCGATGAGACCACCAGCGGTGACTGGACGTTTATCGGAACTTACACGCGCCTTACTTATGGTACTGCTCCTATGACGGGCCACATTTACGGTTTTGCTGCCAATAGCAAGACAGTTGACGGTCATGAAATTGAAGCGGGTGACTTTGTGCACGCCAAGGAGGGGGCAAGCGTTCCGCCTATGCGTTGCTATCTGACGTATAAGAACGGAGCACAACTGGCACCGATGCGTGCATCGGCCCTTGGTGCTACCGGCAATGAAGAAGAGATTCCCAGCCGCATTACGGTCAAGCTGGTGAGTTCCGGTGGAGTAGTGACGTCCGTAGGCACCCTTGATATGGAGACAGGTGAGGTTACTGTTGATATCTGGTATGACATGAGCGGCCGCCCGCAGGATGGCGAGCCAACCGCTCCGGGACTGTATATACACAATGGCAAAACAATCATGATTAAGCAGTGACAACTATGGAAAAGAAGATATACAGCAAGCCCGTAACGGAGGTAATCAATCTGGAAATGACAAAGGGAATCCTTATTGGTAGTGGGGATTCTGAAGACGTATGGAATTATGATGATTTGTTTAATTAACGATCAAATCAAATAACAACACAAATGGACCGTTTCCCTGTGTCATTTTGTAGTGGCACAGGGAAACTTTTTTTAAAGAGTCAGAGTTTCATCGCAGAGGGTGGTGACGGCCTGGCGATGGGTGATGAAAATCATTGTTTTTTGCGGATAGGCCTTGAAGAGACGGGTGTAGAGTTCTGTCTCTGTGGGGGCATCAAGTGATGAACTGATTTCATCCAGGAGCAGGATTGAGCCAGGGCGCAGCAGTCCGCGGGCTATTGCTATGCGTTGGGACTGACCTTCACTCAGGCCGGTGCCGCGCTCGCCAAGCATGGTGTCAAGGCCGTCGGGGAGTTCCTGGACAAAGTCTGCGCAGGCGGTATGCAACGCCTCAAGGAGTTCCTGGTCCGATGCCTTAGGATTGGCTACCTGCAGGTTGAAGCGGATGGTACCGCTCATAAGGGTGTTGCCCTGGGGTACGAATACAAAATCGGGACGGGTGGTGGAGCCTGCGGGCATGCTCTCATCTTTACCATATAGGTTGATGCTTCCGCTCTGCGGAGTGATGAATCCTAACATGAGGCGGAACAACGTGGTCTTGCCTATGCCGGTCTCACCCATGAGGGCTGTCTTGGAGCCGGGACGGAAATCATGAGAAAAGTCTGTAAGTATCTGGCGGTCACCGCCTGCGTATTTAAAGTTTACGCTTTCAAAACGTATGCCGTTCAGGTTAGGATGCAGTGTGGATGCATCGGACTCAGCCTCAAGGCTTTCAAGTTCTATGAGGCGGTCAATGCTTGCGGTGGAGTGTATTACCTGCGGTACAAGGTTGAGCAGTTGAAAAACGGGGTGCTGGATCTGGCCAACCAGTTGCAGGAACGATGTCATGACACCGAATGTGATTAACCCGTTGCGAAGTTGCAGTCCTCCCCAGATAAAGGCCATCAGGTAACCCAAACCGAATGCGCAACCCATGATGATGCGTATCATTATTGTAAAGCGGGTGCGGCGCATTATGTTGCCTTTGAGTTGCTGCTGCATGGTGTCCAGGCGGCCGGTCATCCACTCCTCACTGCCCATGGCGCGCAGTACGGCGTTGTTTTCCATTCCCTCCTGAACCTGCATCTGTATGCGGCTCTCGTCCTGACGTATGTCAAGTGTCATCTGGCGCAGACGGCGGCCTATGAACTTGGCCATGAGTATGGCAAGCGGGGTCATTATGAGCAATGCCCAAGCAAGCATACGGTCAAAGTAATGAAGCAGCAGGAATGCTCCGATAAGTTGTATGCCCGTGATACACATCTGGGGTAGGGTATCGGTGGTGGTTTCACTTACTACCTCTATATCCTTGGTAAGGCGGGAGCTTATGTCGCCGGAGTGTATCTCTTTCTCCTCATAGAGCTGGCGGCGGAACAGACTGCTGAACATACGCAGGCGCAGCGCGTTGGTCTGGCGGATGCTTGCCTTGGTGGTGAGGTAGAAATAGACCTGACGGAGCAGTACGCCGCCTACAACGGTAAGTACAAGCCAGATGGCCATTACCGTTACGTCATGGGCCGATCCGGTGCGGATGGTCTCATCGATGAAACGGCGGCAGAGCCATACCATGAGCAGGCCCAGGGCTACCTGTGCGGTGCCGGCCACTATGCGGACTGCTGTATTCCAGCGAATGCCCAGAGCGTTACGCCATATCCACCTGAAGTATTTCACTCAATTACTTCTAATTTGATCCAGTTGTCAATGGTTTCCTTTACATCGGTCAAAGCCTGTTCAGGGGTTACATCATACTCACCACAAAGTGCCTGAGCCAGACTCTCTGCCGTGAAATCACCTGATTCCTGTGCCTGTTTCCAAAGCCATGCGGCTGTCTCGTTCAGACAGAGCATACGGCCGAAATTGATGGCATCAAGGCCTTCGCCTACTATCACGTTCTCTCCGCATACGGTGCGGAGTACAAATCCTTTCTTTATTTTCATAGTGCGTATTTTTTACAAGTTCTTCTTAATATGGCCAGTATGTATCGGCGCAAGGGTCTTGTCAGATACCATATTCGCGCTTTGATAATCCTGGCACGTGAGTATAACGGGCGGTGCTGTCCTTTTTCATCTACCACATGTGTTGCTATGGCCAGCACTTTGTCCGTCGGGCAACTCTCCGTGCCGCGTATATTGCCGTCACCCATAAGCGTTATGCGGCCGCTGTCAGGGTCAATCTTTATGATGCGGTGTACCACATACGTGTCAGGACCCACCTGGGCAAGCACAATATGACCGCGCTTAAGGTTCTCAGGCTTTTGCAGTATGACGCTTTCACGTCCGCCGAATATGAACGGTATCATGCTGCGGCCCTTAACGGGAAATGTCACGCTCACTCCGTCACGGACCAGGCGCACTGCCTCCTGTATTATAATGCTGTCAGTCATACGGCTATTGTATCTTTACACAGTCGGGCGGCATCGGCATCGGGCAGGCAGTCCAGATGCCACATGGGTATGGCTTCTGCCAGCGTGTTTTCAGTCTTATGCAGGCCGTCGGCAATTACGGAATCCCAGCGTTTGCCCGAAATGCTTGCTACGACTGCTGCGTATGCCCCGATGCCACTCAGCCGTGTAATGTGGTTGAACGGAGCCTGGCTGAGCAGTACAATGCTGCCAAGCGGAGCGCTCACATTACGGTAGCACGGTGTCTTGCCGCTCCAAGGTGTACCATAGACTATGGCAGTGCCATCAGGATTTATACGTACTGCAGGGTTGTCATCATTCATAAGTTCCACGCCTTCAATATGTTTCTGCCATAATGATGCGTGTGTGCTTTTTCCTGTTCCGCTCTTGCCCAGGAACATGTATCCTTTACCGGCAAAACGGACTGCTGCTGCATGGAACAGTACCGTACCCAAGCAGGCCGATGCCATAGCAAACAGTATCATCAGCGCATTGTCAATTGCCGCTTTTGTCTGGAAACCGCTCAGGTAAAGGGTCCCTTGCCTATATCCTGCCGTGCAGACCAGCCATCCTGCCGTTTTGCCGTCCCAGCGGAATTCAAAAACAGAGTCTCCCTGTTCCGTATGCCCGCAAACAATATCCTGCCCCTCTTCATCCTGACACAGTTCCTCAATGTATTGTATCGGCTCTCCGTCAGTTACAGTGAGGCTGAACAGAACATCACTGTTCTGCTCCGTCCTAAATGGAGCATAGTTGGACAATTGCGCCAGAATGCCGTTATCAGCCTCCACGCAAAACAAATGCTCCGCAACTATGTAATAGTGCTTATTCACAACACAAAGATACAAAAAAATGACAAGAGAACCGTTCCCAGTGGCTACTTGTCTAACATCAAAATTTTTGATCTTAGAAAAACGCATTTGTTTCTAAAAATCACTATATTTGCAGAGTTTTAGAAACAAAATTGAGCGATGGATTATCTGACATTCAGGGAACGGATGTATCCGATGGGGTGTTTTCACATCAACCAGGTACTGTTATGGGAAAAGGATTTTGACCGTAACAACCTGACGCGTTGGTGTGGGAAAGGACGGCTCGTGAAGTTGCGCAACCAGTACTACGCCTTTCCCGAATGTGCCTCAATGCCGGACTTTGCCCGCTATGTGGCCAACCGTATCTATGCGCCCTCCTACATAAGTCTGCACAGTGCGCTGTCGTTTTATGGGATGATTCCGGAGGAGGTGGTTCAAGTTACCAGTGTCACAACACTCAAGACTGCGCGGTTCCGGAACGACCTGGGCACCTTCCATTATCAGAATGTAAAGATGCCGCTCTATTTTGGCTATGAGATCAAGACCACCCAAAACGGGCGGGGCATCCTGTTTGCCACCCCCGAGAAGGCGCTGCTGGACCTGCTATACCTGAATCCGTACTATAAGACTGAGCAGGATATGGAGGAACTCCGCTTGGACGAAGACTTTATGCAGAATGAGTTCAACCGGGAACGTTTTTCGGAATACCTGGCCCGTATAGGGAGCAAGGCTCTGGAACAGAGAGTTCAACGATTATTAAATGTTTATGAGCTATGATTGACATTGAATACATACGCAGTTTCTTTCCTCCCGCCATTGCCCGCGAGAGTCGTTTCGATCGCTATATGTTGAAGGAGTACCTTCAGTTGTTGATTCTTGACCATCTGGCTACTACTCCCTATTTCGGCAAGTTGACGTTCATAGGCGGTACTAACCTCAGGCTTGTTCAGGGTATAGACCGATTCTCAGAAGACCTGGACTTTGACTGCAAGGATTTGAGCGAGACCGATTTTATGGCGATGACCGACAGCGTGGTGCAATACCTCAGGCTGAACAACGTGGAGGTGGAGACGCGTGACACGCCGAATCCTCATCTGACAGCATTCCGCCGCAACCTCTATTTCCCGCAGATGCTCTTCAATCTGGGGCTGACGGGCCATCGTGACGAACGACTGTTGGTAAAGATTGAAGCGCAGGATCAAGGCGTGGCATATCAGCCTGTTGTGGCTAACATCAACAAGATGGGATTTTTCTTTGGCGTTCAGGTGCCTCCCATTGATGTGTTGTGCGCCATGAAGTTTGCAGCCATCCTGGCCCGCCAGAAGGGACGTGACTTCTATGATGCCATTTTCCTGCTCTCCAAGACAAAGCTGAATATGGATTTCCTCCAGGCGAGAGCAGGTATCTCATCCCTGGAAGAGTTGAAACTTGCAATCAAGCAGCGGCTGCAGGATGTTGATCTGAATCAAAAGAAACGCGACTTTGCACATCTGCTTTTCAACGAATCGAATGCAGACCGAATCCTGCAATTCAAGGAAATCGTTGAAGCGGTTTAAATAGGTAACGATATCTCGCTTTACCGGTAACTGCCTTATGAAGTGCGATTAAATTTGTACCTGACAATTATACTTGGCGATGTCTATATCAGGTAGTTTACTGCCTTTGGATCGGACCTCTTTTATAAATTGATTGCACTCTTGTTCAGTCAATTTGTTGCGTTTCAGGGCGTAGTAAAGAAAGTCCAGAGTCGTCAGGTATGTGATGCCGTTGTTTTGACAATATTCTTTGATATCACGGAGGTTGCTGCTTCCCAATACATCGTTGTTGAACTTACAATATGCCATTCCTGCACTTTCTCCCTTACCGAACGTCCTTAAAAGCAATGCATATTCTTTTGCCATTTCTCCGCTTGGCGAGAATGTTTCCAGGGTGATATTCTTGAGCAAATGAATATGATTGTCCAGTTGTGTGCGTATTGATATGAGTTCATCATAAACCACACTGAGGACTATGCATTCGTATTCCGGGTATATATCAGGCAGGATAGAGAGGTAACCCGCTTTCTGGAAATGAATTATTACATCAGCATCCAATACTATTTTTACCTTCTTGTTTGTCATCGGATATTAGACTTAGTAATTCAAGATAATGACTCTCAGAGATTTTCTCTGATTCGTAGAGCCTACGGGCATTGCTTCCAAAATTGCCGATTGTTGTGTTTTCATTCCCTCCCTGATACAGATCAAGGTTATAACCATGTGCTTTTGCTACTTCTGATATAGATATTGCCAACAAGGATTCAACTTTGGATTCGTTTATAAGAGACAGGGACTTGAGCCGATACACCATTGCTTCATGAGAAACAGAAAAGAGTTGCTCAAGTCTTAATATTGTAGCTATAGATATTCCCTCCCTAATCTCTTTTGCCGGAATCTCATTTATTATGCCTTGCGATGGCATAAGCAAATTCGATGCAAACAAATCGGCATCTTTCTCTGCTGACGGTTTATCACCACCTTTAGTGCAGATATGAGGTTTGGGATTGAGAACAAAATACAGGTGATACAACTCATGAGCGGCAGTAAAATGCTGACGGCCACGGGTTGAGTTGCTGTTTATGAGCATGAAATTGTAACGCTTGTCGGTGGACTGCACTGACAGACCGTAAGCATTCTCTGATAAAGGCCTGTACCTGGTGAGTATACCCAATTTAAGCAACAGACTTTTTATGTGAATGGGTTCATTCTCATTCAGTCCGGCTTTGGAGCGCAGTTGTGTGGCAAAAATGGAGGCTTGCTCCTGTGTCAATCTTTTATTCATAGAGCAGTCTCTCCATCTTTAAATATGACAAAACAAGCTTCTTGAATGAAGCAATCTCCTCCAAATCATTATTTGTCAGACCCTCTGTCCTGAACGAACAAATCAATTGGCTTTTTACATGTTCTTCATCCTCTTCATACAGAGTAGCTAAGTCGCAACCCACTAAATCGGCGAATTTCTCCAATACATCCAAAGGAGGTTCCCTTCGGCCATCCTCATAATTTGAATATGCCGATCTGCCTATCCCCAGGAATGAAGCCACTTCATCCTGCGTCATTCCCATTGAACTTCTAAGCAATTTCAGATTTCTGTTAAGCATGGTTGATTCTGTGATTAATCGTGGCAAAATTAAGAAATTAATCACAAATAAAATAGAACTGCCACGTTTTTTATAATTCTCTTTATTATAGTTCTCTTTTTGGCTTAGCCTCCTAGGTGCACGAGCAAAACTTAGGGTATAGGGTATCGGAAACCGTCGCCACCCTCGGCGCGTTAGGAGGCCACTGAAAAAGGTGTAATTTTTATAAGCCTTTGAGGATGGTTTATTTGAGCATCCCTCTGAGTTTATCGGTTTTCTATGTTATATCCGATTCTCAGAGGGATGTTTTATTGAAAAAAGGGCTCTTTACCATCTA
>JAFZKA010000106.1 GCA_017551925.1 Bacteroidaceae bacterium
GTATCGCTCAATATACCTATTCTTGACTGGGGTCAGGCACGGGGCCGTCTGCGTATGGCCGAGGCAAATGCACTGACAACCCGGAACAGTCTGGAACAGTCCATGATTGATTACAGGCAGAACCTGTTTACGCAGGTAATGCAGTTCAATGACCAACGCAGCAGGTGTGAGATATCAAAGCGTGCTGCAGAGTTGGCCGAGGACAGTTATCAGTTGGCGCTCAAGAGTTTTGGAAACGGTAATATGGATATGACCAAACTGGATCAGATCAAAGAGAAACGTGATAATGCGCTGAGTTCTTATCTCAGTAATGTGGCCAGTTTCTGGAGCTACTACTTTGGGATACGTAAGGCTACGCTTTATGATTATAATTCAGGCACGGATATCAGTGCGGAATTTGACAAATTGGTAAAATAATTAAAGGTATGAAAGCATATAAGATTATTGGAGTTATAATGATTGCAGTTATTGTTTGCGGCTGCAAGGGTAAAAAAGAGAATCAGGTTAAGGCTGATGAGACTGAAATGGCACGTGGATCATACGGTGCTGAAAAGAATCTGGTTACCGTGATTCCACTGGAACGCAAGGTGTTCAACAAGCAGTTGGTCTGCAACGGTAAACTGGAGGCACAAAGCAAGGTGACCGTACAGTTTGCCTCACAAGGAACAATAGCGCAGATCGGCGTACGTGACGGTCAGAAAGTTCAGAAGGGACAGGTGCTGGCTTCACTTGACAAGGAACAGCCGCGCCGTCAATTGGAGCAGGCCCGTCTGGCATATGACAAAGCGGAGATACAATTGGCGGACCGCCTGCTTAACTATGGTTATACTCTGGCTGATACAGCAAGTATTCCGGCTGAGCAGAAACGCCTTATCTATATCAATTCAGGTTTTCTGGATGCACAGATTGCTCTTGCAAATGCGGAACGCACCTATCGTGAGTGTGACCTCAAGGCACCTTTTACCGGAAAAGTGGCAAGCCTGAAAGGGCGTGTTCATGAGCAGGGCGGCCAGTTCTGCACCCTTATAGACGACAGCCGTTATCTGGTGCGTTTCACCGTACTGGAGACCGAATACAAGTTTGTTCATACCGGACAACAGGTATTGGTATCACCTTTTGTGAACAGTGAAGTTGTTCTCAAGGGTTCAATCCTGTCAATCAATCCCACTGTTGACCAGAACGGTCAGATTGCCGTTACCGCCATGGTTCCCGGTTCCGATGAACTGATAGACGGTATGAACGTACGTATCACTGTTGAGAACAGTCTGCCAAACCAGTTGGTAGTGCCCAAGAGTGCTGTTGTGATACGTGACAACATGGAGGTCCTGTTCCGATATGTAAACGGAAAGAGCCTGTGGACATATGTGAATGTGCTTATGTCAAATACCACGGAGCATGTGGTTGAGCCTAACAAAGACCGTGGTGCAGACCTGAATATAGGTGATATGATTATTACGAGCGGTAATCTGAATCTTGGTGATGATGCTCCGGTAGTTATTGAAAATTAGTATCAGGAAATGTTCAAGACTCTTATAAAACGGCCCATAGCGGTAACTATGGTGCTTATTGCGGTTATGGTACTTGGCATAGCGGCAATAAAGAAACTGCCGGTATCACTTGTGCCTGATATTGACATTCCGATGATAACGGTGCAGGTTACATCGCCTGACCGCAGCGCACGTGAACTGAATGAGACCATGCTTTCAGGTTTGCGTTCACAGTTGGTACAGGTTCCTCATCTGACAGATATAACCTGTACGGCACGTGACGGCAGTGGCGTTATTCAGATGACTTTTGAATACGGCTCTAACGCCGATTACATTTTCATTGACGTCAATGAACGCGTTGACAGGGCTGTTTCAGGTTGGCGTGCAAATGAGGAGCGTCCGAACATAGCCCGTGCAAGTGCAACTGACATACCTGCTTTTTTTGTCAACGTATGCCTAAAGAACGGTGATACAGCCGGGAACCGGTTCCTTGAGATGAGCGACTTTACGCGTCAGGTGATAGTCAGACGCTTGGAGCAGTTGCCTGAGGTGGCCATGGTTGACATTTCGGGACAGGTGTTCCCGCAACTGCTCATAATTCCTGACATGGAAAAACTGCGTGCCATAGGGATAGATGAAAGCCAGTTGAGCAGTGCCATACAGGGTGCTAACGTGCGTTTGGGCAATCTGTCAATCCGTGACGGAGAGTATCGCTTCAACGTACGTTTTGAATCAACAGTCGTTACACGTGAGGATGTTGAGAATGTCTATATCAAGATACGTGACCGTGTCTATCAGATAAAGGATCTGGCTGAGGTACGTGAGGAGCAGCAGAAAGCCAAGGGTATGGTAACAAGTGACGGCCGTCAGTGCATAACCCTGGCAGTCATAAAGCGTACCGATGCCCGAATGGCAGATCTGCGCGGTAACATCAGTTCGCTTATGGATGCTTTCAGCCGTGACTATCCCGATATGGAGTTTACTGTGACACGCGACCAGACGGAACTGCTGGATTACTCCATAAACAATATGATAAAGAACCTGCTGTTCGGTGCTCTGTTTGCATGTCTTATCATATTTTTCTTTATGCAGGATGTGCGCAGTCCGTTGCTTGTGGTAATAACAATTCCAACGGCTCTGATACTCTCTTTCCTGCTGTTCTATGTAATAGGGATAACCATAAACATAATATCGCTGTCAGGTCTTGTATTGGGCTTGGGTATGATGGTTGACAACTCTATCATTACAATAGACAACATAACCCAGCGGTGGCAGAAAGGTGAACCGCTTGCCGATGCCTGCGTATATGGAACGCAAGAGGTGTTCACACCTATGCTCAGTTCAGTGCTGACCACCTGTGCCATATTCCTGCCGCTTATCTTTATGAGCGGAATTTCAGGTGCTTTGTTCTATGATGAGGCTATGGCGGTAACCATAACCTTGTTGTCTGCCCTTATAGTATCCGTGTTGGTTGTTCCGGTGTTTTACTATCTGTTTTACAGGAACCAGTCGTGTTTTACCCCCAACCGCTTTATTCAGAAGATAAGTGTGGGTGGCATGACAAACGGATACGAGCGTATTATAGGATGGTTTTTCCGCCACAGAGGTGTCATGTGGTGTATTTTCGGTATATCAGTTCTGCTTATAGGCGTGCTGTTCAAGGGTTTGGACAAGCAGAAACTGCCGGTGCTGTCACACAGTGATACTCTGGTTAATATTGAGTGGAATGAGAGGGTTTCTGTTGAGGAGAACAACAGACGATGTGAAAAGATTGTGGCTCAGTTCCCGGAACAGGTGCAGCAATATACCTGCATGACCGGAGCACAGCAGTTCGCTCTTTCACATACCCGTGAAACAGGCATAAGTGAGGCAATCATCTATCTTAAGGCCGGCAGTGTGGATGACATCAAAGAGATAGAATCACGTGTAGGTGACTACGTTCACAACAATTGGCATGAAGCGGTTTGCACCATGCAGGCATCGGGCAATATCTTTGATATGCTGTTCTCTGAAAAGGAGGCTCCGCTTGTGGCACACCTTAAACGCAGTGACGGCAAGACGCCTGAGCCTGACCAGCTTACCATGCTGCTTTCTGAGATACGTGACGCCCTGCCTGGTATCACTGTTCAGCCTGCAGAATGGAATGAGTATATAGAACTGGTCACTGATCCTGAAAAACTGGCCCTTTACAACGTAAGTTTCAGCCAGATACTTGGGTATCTGCAGAACTCAATGAACGCCAGTTCAGTGCTGCGCATTTCAAAGGGTGACATATCCATGCCTGTGGTGATAGGTGTGGGTGAGAAAGAGGCACGTGACCTGATACAGGGCAGTTACATAGAGACGGCAGGCGGCCGCGTTCCGCTTGAGATACTGCTTAAGGAGACACGTAACCGTGACCTTAAGCAGATAACAAGCGGTGTTGACGGTGAGTATTATCCGTTGGTTCTTGACGTTAAGGGACGTGAGGCCCGCCGTGCAATGGAGACCATACAGAAGTTGATACGGCAGTATGACCGTTTTGATGTGTCATTTACAGGTTCTTATTTCAGCAACCGCGAGATGATAAAAGAGTTGTGTATGGTGCTCTTGGTATCCATACTGTTGTTGTTCTTTATTTTGGCGGCTCAGTTTGAGAGTCTTGTGCAGCCTTTTATCATTATGAGTGAACTTATAATTGACATTTTTGCGGTATTGGCTGTACTGTGGATCTTTGGTGAAAGCCTTAATCTGATGTCAATGATCGGTATGGTGGTTATGTGCGGAATTGTAATCAATGACTCCATTCTCAAGGTTGATACTATAAACCGTTTGCGTGACAATGGGCTCGGGCTCAAACACGCCATTCTGGAGGCCGGCAGTCGCAGGCTCAAAGCCATTATTATGACTTCACTTACCACAATACTTGCCATCGCACCTTTCCTGGTACGCGGTGATATGGGCAGTGACCTGCAATATCCGTTATCGCTCGCCCTTATTTCAGGTATGATAGCCGGTACGTTCGTCAGTGTGTTCTTTGTACCTCTGGCTTATTATGTAATCTACAAGAAGTCTGAGCGATGAGCCAACAGCCAACAGCGGTAAAGAACCATGCCTTTTCCATTATCCTGATAATGGTAGTTCTGATGCTGGTGGGAGCAGCCACAATCCCGTTGCTCAATATCCAGTATCGGCCAAGTTCTTCTGTGCAGAGTCTCTATGTCAGTTATTCTTATCAGGATGCCTCTGCCCGAGTGGCAGAGAGTGAGGTGACATCGATAATTGAGGGTGCCTTGAATACAGTGGCAGGTGTGAGTCAGATTAGTGCTACAACATATGACGGTGGAGGATATGTGGATCTCACTTTCAAGGAGGGTACAAATATGGAGACCACCCGTTTTGATGTTTCCACCCGTTTACGTCAGATTCAGTCAAAACTGCCTGAAGGTGTCAAGCCCATGGTCAGCGGATCGGCGGGACGTGGCGGCGGTGAACCGACCACTATTCTGCAGTACACCATAAATGCCGATATGCCTCCCTCTGAGATTGTGCGTTATGCAGAGGAACACCTGATTACTCCGCTTTCGCGCATTGAGGGGGTGGAAAGTGTCACAACATCGGGTGCAATGCCGTTTGAGTGGGTGGTTTCATTTGATCCCAACTCTCTCCGTGCCGTCGGTCTAAGGCCAGGCGATTTGAGTCAGCCTTTAAGCAATTATTTCCAGAACAGCATTGTCGGCACTGAGATTGTTGATGACAAACTGATGCTGGTGCGTCTCAAGTCAATGAACCTGCAGAGTGAGTTGGAACGTATCCCTGTCAAAAAAGTTAACGGCAGACTCTACTGCATAGGTGATTTTGCCACTGTGACATACCGTGAGCAGAAACCGTCAAGTTATAACCGCATTAACGGGCTCAACACCATTGACCTGACAATTGACGGTGAGGACGGTATAAATACCCTTGCTGTCGCAAATGCCGTCAAGACGCGCATGGATGATCTTAAAGCGGGTTTTCCGGAGAATTTTGCCATCATGCTCAATTATGATGCATCAGAAAACATAAACAATGAGATACAAAAGATCTTTTTCCGTGCGGTAATATCTCTTGCAATACTGCTTTTGTTTGTGCTTGCTGTAAGCCGCAGTTTCAGATACCTGTGCGTTATAGGACTTACCATTACGGCGAACCTGCTCAGCGCATTCATATTCTACAACCTTTTCAATATTGACATAGAACTTTACTCAATGGCAGGTATCACGGTGTCACTGGGTATAATAATTGACACCGCCATAGTAATAGCGGACCATTACTCTTATTATGGCAACCGTAAGGTCATGACATCTATAGCAGGCGCTTTGTTTACTACGATTGCCGCACTGCTTATCATATTCTTCCTGCCAAAGGATGCTCGTGAGGACCTGACTGATTTTATCTGGGTCATCGTGATTAACCTGACTTTATCCATGATAATCGCGTTCCTTTTCGTACCGGCTCTGCTTCAGAAAATCCCGTTGGGCAGAAAGGGTGTGGTTAAGAACACAATGAAACGCAGGCGCAGACTTGTGTTAAGCACGGCAAGATATGAGAGGTTTGTAGTATGGAGTCGGGCACATCGATGGATATACATTATTGCCATAATTCTGTTATTTGGTATTCCGGTACAGTTACTGCCTCAGCAGGTGCATCATAAAATATATGATGAGAATAATGACAACACCAAGGGTGGCCTGGTAGGACTCTATAACAAGACTATAGGCAGCAAATGGTATCAGAGGAACAAATTATGGTTTGAATACCCGTTGGGAGGCGCCTTGAATCTGTTCCAAAAACATAGCAATGGCAGGATTTCATACGGTTATGAGGAAAAGCCTGAGGTAGTGCTGCGTGTATATGCAAATATGCCTGAGGGTTATACTGTTCAGCAGTTGAATGACATTGTGAGTGAAATGGAGAACTGGCTCCAGCAGTTTGATGAGATAAGTATGTTCCGCACCAGCTTGAGCGGCACATCAGGTACACTTGAGATAAGGTTCAAGAAGGAGTATGAGTTTACACGGTTCCCAATGCAACTCAAACAGCAACTGTGGACAAAGGCAACGCGTTATGGCGGCGCCACCTGGAGCATTCCCTCTCTTGACGAGAATGACCAGTATCTCTCCAACAGCGTTTACCGTACAAGTTGGTCACACTCCATACAACTGTATGGTTATAACTATGACCTGCTGTACCGTTATGCCGAAGAACTGATAGATTCACTCAAGATAAACCGTCGTGTGAACGGTCAGGCCGGTTTCTCTGCCGGCGGCTACGGCTCATATGTCAGGAATGAGTTCTGCATAGACTATGACAGGGAGCGTATTGCCCGTACCGGGATGAACCTAAACGGCTATTTTTCATTCCTGGGTGAGCAACTTTATGACAATTCAGCCGGCGATGTGTTTGACGGTCAGCGTAATGTCCCGGTCAGACTGGTCTCAAATGAACGTGACTATTTTGACCTGTGGCACATTCGGAATGATATGATCAGCATTGACAGTATTCAGACACGCCTCAATGATATCGGCAGTATAACCAAGCGTCGTACCGGACTCAACATTGAGCGCAGGAACCAGGAATATACCATATCGGTAGGATATGAGTTCATTGGTTCATATGACCTTATGTACCGCATGGAACGTGAGGTTATCAAAAGAATGAATGACAGGTTGCCCATGGGCTTTCATGCCGGCAGCAGCAACAGTTATTACAGTTGGCGGGAATCCCAGAAACAGCGTACCTTGCTAATCTTTGTTGTCATTCTGGTTATCTTTATGATTTGCGCCGTACTGTTTGAATCTCTGCGTCAGCCTTTGGTCATAGTATTGCTCATTCCTGTCAGTTTCATAGGCCTGTTCCTGGCTTTCCCGTTATTCGGCGTTAATTTCGGGCAAGGCGGGTTTGCGGCAATGATCATGCTTTGCGGAATTACTGTCAATGCGGGCATTTACCTGACATCAGAGTATCGGACCATATTCTCTTCAACGGGCCGTATCGGACAGAAGACCTATATCAAGGCATTCAACAGAAAGATTGTACCAACCATGCTTACCATATTGAGTACGGTATTGGGATTGATTCCGTTCCTTTTTGACGGTGAAAAGGCACCTTTCTGGTATAGTTTTGCCATAGGAGTCATGAGCGGCATGCTATTTTCCGTGATAGCCATTGTGATAGTCATGCCGGTATTCTTTCCGCTTAAAACCAAATTTGTAACTGATTAGATCCGAGTCAAACCTTTTTTAGGAACACACAATCACTTTACGCCCTTATACTTCGCAGCAAGTCTGCACAGCACGTCCAACTCACCTATGAGTCTGGCTCGAATTTTTTGTGTTACGGACAAACGGGACGGATGGACTGGCCGTGAAAAAAAGTACAAATGGACAGACCTACTGTGTGCTTTATTTGAGGAGCTGCCAATAATCTTCAAGTTTGCCCTCTTCCTTTAATTTGCGGTATCCCTTCTTGGTCTGCACGTCAATCACGCCAGCCCATCCCTTGGCTCCCCATACCTTTGTGGCGGCTTCACCTTTAAGGACAGTCACAGCCTTTATCTTTCTGGCCTTGACGCCAAAAAGGCGTGCCAGCTCATCTTTTGAATACTCCGTTTTAGTAAGGTCAAAGCCTGCCCAGGCAGTTGAATCAGGGGTCATTATATTGCCGTCCAAGACAAGCAGAGGTCTGGCAATAAGGTCGCCCGAATTCCAAACTATATCAAGACCTGCAGCAGGACCATACGCCTGAGGATTGTCATCGACCGTTGTCATAGCCAAACCCTCAAACTCATCCATACTTATAGCCGGCAATTCCTTTGTTTTTGTCTGTTTAATAGGAGGCCATGGCCCGTACATAGACGCATCTACAATACGTTCCGATACCACAATCACTGGAGGAAAATCCTTATTCTCTATCAACTTGATTTCATAGTAGGTGCTGTTTATCACAGTATCAACCGTCTGGTAGCCCACATACGTTACCTCCAACCTGTCGGCCGGGTTAACAAGACGGAATGAAAATCTGCCTTCAACGTCAGTAACAGAATGTGCCACTATGCGGCTCAAGGAATCCCTCTCCGTGACATTAACCAACATCATAGGTCCCCCATTATCTGAAACCCTACCCGAAATAATATCACCTGCCTTGATAACATCTTGAGCAACCACAGCCGTAACGGTCTGTTCCCTAGCCGATACAAAGCTGCAAATCATTGAAAACAACGAGTATGATACGCACCATACTGCAACGTACCACCCTTTTGCCAACAACACTTTTACTCTACGTATCTTCATAATTGCTCACATTATCGTGTATATCGCGGCATCTGGACTCCGTACATCAGTCTGATATCAGGAGTCTCTATCCCAAGGCCTTGGAAATCTTCCATATGGATTGTATTTATCTCATCGGCCGACGGGACCTGCACATCATTTGCATCAGGAACTTTCACGTCATTTGCATCGACCGTTTTCTCTTTTGATACTGCCTTGGTTGAGGAGCATGAGCAAAAAAATGAAAACAGTACGAATGAGAAGGCATATACTATGCGGTACCAGCCCTTAGATAACAGAATTCTTATTGTCCGTATATTCATTGCTCACCAATTTTGTGACAAATATAAGTGATGAGAAGCATTCAATGCAACATTCAGGCGTTGCAAAACTGTTGCAAAAAAGTACATAAACAGGATAACTGCGGGAATAATACCGCAGTTTTTTAATAATTGTGCCGGACAAATACCGCAATACACTCTGACCCTTTTGTGTTCCCAAGTAATGTGGCAATAAATATTTTCATAAATAAATATTTTGATTATCAAATTATTGATATTACTTTTGCACGATTTCATTTATTGTAAAATTGTGCATTATGAATGAAAATATCAATAATACTATTGAATATATAAGACTTTTGACCGGTGAAGAATTGGTCTTAGATGCTCTTGATGTAAGAAGTTTGCATCTTCCGCTATTCATGACCGCAGGTTACAGTTGTTATGTTGCTCAATTTTATGGGATTAAGACCATTTTTGTTTATCAGCATATCAATGCAAACCGTACTCCAGCACAAATAGCAATGCAGTCTGAGAAGATTAGACAAACCCTGAAACCGTGTGTTGTGGTATTTGTTTTTGAAAGATTGGCCTCTTACAATGTGCTACGTATTATTCAGAAACGGGTAAACTTTATTATTCCTGGAAAACAATTATTCCTGCCGGATTTACTGATTGACTTGGGTAAAAAAAGTGATTCTGATGATGTTGAAAAGACTAATACCATACCCGCTGCTGCACAGCTTTTATTATTGTATCACCTACAGAAAGAGAATTTGAATGGTAAACATGGGGAAGATTTGGTTACGATTCTTAAAATATCTCCTGCAGGAATAACCAGGGCTGTGAAGTGGCTATGCATTAATGATATTGCAAAATTTGAAGGCAAGAAATATAAAACCCTACAGATTCTTCTTAACGGAAAAGAGTTATGGGATAAAGTCTGTCCGTTATTGGATTCTCCAATAATGAAAGTAGTTCATACAGATGAAAATGTTGATGGAATTATCTGCGGCCAGAATGCGCTGGCAGAATACGGAATGATTGTTGAAGCAAATTATCAGATAACTGCTTTGGACAAGCAACAATATCAAACCATAAAAACAAAGACCGATTCCCGTTATGGCGATAATCTGGTGGAAATCTGGAAATATGATCCAAGAATATTGTCTAATAATGGTTTTGTTGACAAACTATCATTATTTTTGTCTATGCGTAACGATAGTGATGAACGTACGCAAAAAGAATTAAGAATAATGTTAGAACAAATGCCATGGTAAAAGGTTTAGATGTATTTAAAGATCATTTTAAGGGCCATGAAGGTAATTATGTTATTATTGGTGGAACAGCTTGCAATGCGTATGAAGAACTGATGCAGCAAGAGCCGCGTGCCACAAAAGACATTGACCTGATCCTTATTGTTGAAGCATTGACAGATTCGTTTGTAGAACGTTTCTGGCAATTCATTATTGAGGGTAAATATAACCAACGGGAACGCGGTGAAAGTGATATGAAAAACAATCCGGGCCGCAAACATGAATTTTATCGTTTCCTGAAACCGGCAGAAAAATCATTCCCTATGCAGATTGAATTATTCTCCAGGAATCTTGGTCTGATGAATTTTCCATCCGATGCACACATCACTCCAATTCCGGTAGGCGAAGGATTATACAGTCTTTCAGCTATACTGTTGGATGATGATTATTACAGTTTTACAATTGAACAAAGTGAGTTAGTGGATGGCGTGCATTATGCAACCCCATATAGCCTGATTTGTCTTAAGGCAAAGGCATTCCTGGATATGGCAAAACGCCGTGCCAACGGGGAGAATGTGGATAATACAGATATTGAGAAGCACAAAAAAGATGTTTTCCGCATGGCTGCCCTAATTGATTCCGGAAGCAAAGTAATACTTCCGGATAAAATATCCTTTGACATAAAAGAATTCATTCAACAAGTCTCAAAAGAACTTCCTGGCAAAGAATTGTTTAAGGCAATAGGCAGCCCCGAACTGAAAGCCGAATTACTGCTGGAACAGATTAGGGAAGTTTTTGTCCTTGATTCTTAGTTGTAACATTTTGTCTTGCCCTAAAAAAAGTTGACTCGTAAAATCGAGTTAACAATGAAGAGTTATCGAACAGTTAGTAAGGATCAGTATTACCAAAAGGTTATTGATCTTTACACGAAAGAGCATCTGTCCATGTGGCAAATCGCAAAGATTATTCCGATAGACAGGTCAACAATCTGGAGATGGATTTCTACCTTTGCAGCGTATGACCAAGAATCATGTGTTATGAAGGATAAAGAAACCGATACACCTGATCCCGTAGTCGATGCGGAAGATGATGAGCCCATGCCCGATGATGTTGAATCACTCCAGGCAGAACTCAAACGTTTGCGCCGTGAACTGACCAAGGCCGAGATAAAGGCCGAGGCGTATGATGAGATGATCAACGTTGCCGAATCCCAGTTCAACATCAAGATACGAAAAAAAGCTGGCGCCAAACAGTAACTAACCTGCGCGCAAAGGATCCCAAGCGTTATGAGGTCCAGTATCTATGCGCACTGTTTGGCGTTACCAAGCAGGCTTATTACAAGCATGATGAGTCCAGAGATATGGCTTGCGCCATACGTGAGTCGTTGGCATTGGATTATATCATGTCTGTACGCGAAAAAGACCCCGGTATAGGTGGAGAGAAGATATGGTATATGTACCGCTGTGAGTTTTACGGGAATAATCCCATAGGACGGGACTGGTTCCTATGTCTTATGGACCGATATAACCTGAAAGTCCGCCGTAAGATACGCAAGCCCCGCACCACCGATTCCAGACATGGTCTACCCACATATCCCAACATCATAAAGGACCTTATACCCACCAGGCCAAACCAGCTGTGGGTAAGCGACATCACCTACATCACGATGTGGAAGAGTGCCTATTATTACAAATTCTGTTATCTCTCACTTATAATGGATGCTTTCACAAAAGAGATAGTCGGCTGGGACGTAGGTCCCACACTGGGTCTGGAATATCCCTCAAACGCCCTCAAAATGGCATTGGGACGTTTGGGTGGAGAGAAAGCCACAGACCTCATACATCACTCCGACAGGGGCTGTCAGTATGCCAGCTCTGATTATGTGAATCTGCTTAAACAAAACAACATACGTATAAGTATGACCGAGACGGGAGAGCCCACGGACAACCCTCAGGCCGAGCGTATAAACAACACCATAAAGAACGAATTTCTTAGAGGCGTACGCTTCACCTGCATCGATGAAGTAAGAGCCGCTGTAGCTAAGGCAGTGGACTTCTACAACAACGAGAGGCCTCATATGAGCATCAATATGATGACTCCCGTACAGGCCGCTTCGTGTGAAGGAGAGATTGGAAAATGGTGGATCAGTTATCGGGAGAGAGCCATTAAAAGAAAGCAGTGTTTGGAGAACTCCGAAAACCCATTACCTTTGCAACCAGCTCTGGTTGCATACGAATCAAGTCAACCACAAGTCAACCTATAGCAGGAATAAGAATAACCAGAGTCAACTTCTCTTAGGGATAAGACAATCCGAGTCAACCTTTTTTAGGGAAACACATATCCCAACATCATAAAGGACCTCATACCCACCAGACCGAACCAACTGTGGGTAAGCGACATCACCTACATCACGATGTGGAAGAGTGCCTATTATTACAAATTCTGTTATCTCTCGCTTATAATGGATGCATTTACGAAAGAGATAGTCGGTTGGGATGTAGGTCCCACACTGGGACTGGAATATCCCTCAAACGCCCTCAGAATGGCTCTGGGACGTCTCAAGGGAGAGAAAGCCACAGACCTCATACATCACTCCGACAGGGGCTGTCAATATGCAAGCTCTGAGTATGTGAATCTCCTCAAGGACAACAACATCCGCATAAGCATGACCGAGACGGGAGAACCCACGGACAACCCTCAGGCCGAGCGTATCAACAACACCATAAAGAACGAGTTTCTTAGAGGTGTACGATTCACCAACATCAATGAAGTAAGAGCCGCTGTAGCCAAGGCTGTGGACTTCTACAACAACGAGAGGCCTCACATGAGCATCAATATGATGACTCCGGCACAGGCTGCCTTGTGTGACGGAGAGATCAGGAAATGGTGGGTCAGTTATCGGGAGAGGGCCATTAAAAGAAACCAGAGTTTGGAGAACTCCGAAAACCCATTACCTTTGCAACCAACTCTGGTTGCATACGAAACAAGTCAACCACCAGTCAACTTATAACAGGAATAAGAATAACCAGAGTCAACTTCTCTTAGGAATAAGACAATCCGAGTCAACCTTTTTTAGGAACACACA